>DATADF010000122.1:0-5930 GCA_036258695.1 Actinomycetota bacterium | reverse complement strand
GCCCGAGCCCAAGTACCGAGTCCGTGATCTGCCGTATGAGCTCCGTCTTCTCTTGAGCGGAGAGGGTGACCTCGAAGCGGTCGATCAGCTCGCGCAGCCGTTGCGTAACAAGCTCTTCCAATTGGGGTTCCGACAGGCTCGTGTCGTAGAGGCGGGGGCCGAGGCCCTCGACGAGTCCCTGCTGGATGCGCGCACGAACCTCTTCGAGACGATCCGGCCGTCCCTGCCGAGCTAGCCGTTCTGCAAGCGACATCTAAAAGCCCTCTCCTGCTTAGCCGCGTCCAAAGAAGCGACGCTTCGGTTTCTCCAGATCCGTCGCGCGGCGCCCCATGGTTCCGGCGAGCTTGTCCGCGACACTGCGAATGGCAATCGACACATCGGCGTTTGGTTCCTCCAGGTAGACAGGTCTACCCCGGTTGAGAGACGTGGGCACCAAGCGGCTGGAGGGGATCATGGCGTCGATTTGAACCTTGAGAACCCGTTCCACGTCCGAAGGGCTCAGTCCTACGCGGCTGTCGGCACGGTTCAAGACGACGTGCAGTCGGTCACGGGTCACGCCGATCGACAACAAGGTCTCGAGAGCTTTCGACAGGTGCTTCACACCTACTACGTCCAGTGAGGCAACCAGACAGATCACTTCCGAACAGTCGAAGGCGGAGAGCACGATGTCGGAGTAGTTCGCCGGTACGTCGACGACTACGTAGCTGAAGATCGATTGCAGGTTCTTGAGAAGGCGCGCCGCCGATTCGGGCGGAACCGACTCAGCCGCGGGATCGGGTGGGGCCCCGAACCCCCAGAGAAGGTCGTGCAGCTTGCTACCGGCTTTGAGGGCCGTGGCACGGTCCAGCTCGGGAAGGACCATGAGGTCGTAGATGGAGCGGTCTGGCTCCTCACCGTAATAAGAGAAGACATCGCCCATGACCAGGTCGAGATCGACGAGCGCGGATTCCTTCCCCGTCCGCTGCGCGATTGCCAACGCCAGGTTGCACGCAAGGAACGTCTTGCCGCTTCCACCCTTCGAAGAAAAGATCGAGATCGTTTTCGCGCCGGCTGAGATGGTGCCGGGTCTGTCCGGTGAGGCGGCGCTACGGACTTTGGATGACCACAAGAGAGCGTGTTGGAGTGCGTCGGACAGTTCTGTCTCGCCCCGCCAGTCATAGACAACATCCCGAACGCCCGCGCGCATGAAAGAAGGCAGCAGGCCATCGACCGCGGTCTTGCGAATGATCACGACGGCGGTGGTCGGTGATGCAACTTGCGTGTATTCGGCAAACTCCAGTGCGTCCTCTTCGCTCACGTCGGCGCCGAGGACAAGCACGTCCGGGGTTTGCGCATGAAACAGCTCCCGCGCCGCGTCCGTCGTCGAGAGCCAGCCGACGTTTCCGAGTGACGTGTCGAGGGCGGTCGCGATCTGATGACGCAGGTCGACAGATGGCCCGATCGCGACTATCCAGCTTCCAGTGGGGGTCGGTTCGAGAGGTGCTTCAACGTCCACAGGCCGGTCGCTCATCGCAACACCGCCGCCACATTTACTGGGGGCCGCTGGACGCCGCTCTGCCCGGGCGGCAGAAGGCCCAACCACACCGAGCCTTGCTCGAACGCGAACACAGCCTTTTGCGCGTCCTCGGCCGACAGCGCCAATGTGATCAATGTCTCGGCGCCAGCTCCGCCGCCAAGACCGCCATCGCCGGCCGGCTCGTTCACGCGCAGCACTTGTGCCTCGGGGACGAGAGTCACCGTGGTGTCGGTCTTGTCGAAAGTCGCGTAGACGGTCACCCGGTCCCCCCGCACTACGGCGCCGCCCACAACCCGCGAGGCCTCGAGCGGAAGCGTGACCGCCTGGAACCCCTCGGGAATCCCCAAGGCGCCACCCGGAAGCGCGACGTCTGTTCCCTGGATCCGGGCGAGGGTCACCTGCTCACCCGCGAGGATCGCCGCGCTCGCCGACCGCCCCTCCAACTGGGACAGGCTCGTTACCGCCTCGTCGACCAACGCGTCCTCGGGCACAAGCTCCGTCGTGAACGCTCCGCTTTGGATCAGCTCATCGAGATTCGCGCCGGCAAGGATGTCCTCTTTTGCCACTATCACCTCAACTCGGGGCCCGGTTCCGCCGGAGCTTTCCTCGACTCCGCGCACATACGCGAGCACCGCGAGAGTGGCTACGACCGCCAGAACCCCGGCGATCACCAGGCCCATCAGTCCTCCGCGTTTCATCGCGCATCTCCCCCAAACATCATCCGCATCACTTGCTCAGCCGTACCGCGAATAACCCAAAGTTGGCGCCGCCCCGCGGGTCGAATCCACCCGTGCGTGAACCCATCCACTCGACGATCAAGCACTTGGCTTCGGGATTCGGGGCACGCATTCCACAACGACCGGCGAAGCCCAACTGCGTCCAATGGAAAGCGATCGTGACGTTGTTCACGGCCTCCGGTGCGATCCACTCCACCGTGCGCGTCACGGGATCAAACCGGTAGTCGACACCCTCGACGAAGACAACGTCCCCCTTCGACAAGGCCAGATTCGAGATCGCGGCCGGCGGCGTGTAGCAACCGGTGGCGTCGAGAAAGAATTGCTCGAGCGGCTCCAGGTCTGTGGGTCCGCTGCAGTCGGCCTCCTGCGTGAGCTGACCGACGGCCTCCGGATCGTCTCCGTCCAGAAGATTCACGATCTTGAGCGGAGTAAATCCAACGATGTCGTACTTATCCGGCGCGCTGGGGGGGCCCGGCAACTCGCGCGCCGGATTGTTGACCGGAATGTGGACCACGTCGCCGGTCCGTCCCCGCAGCGACCCCCACACGTTGGTTCGCCCACTCCCTCCGCTGCATACGCGCGTCGGTGCGGGATAGTTCAGTGGAAACACTCGATCGAAGCCGCGACGGAACCACAACCGGAGCTCCCCGCTGCCCGGTTCCGAGCATCTGGTTGCGGGATTCACGTTCCACTGATTGAAATTCACGAGTCCAAAGGCCGATCCGCCGAGGTCAGACGGATCGAACCACAGCGCGCATTCGACGCCGACGGCCGCTGCGGGTACTCCGCACCCAGGACCTCGTAGCTCGGTCGAGTCGATGGCAATTGGAAGCGGTCGAGCGGCACCGGCAACTCCCCAGATCGCGCCGGCACTCACGGACACGTTGATCTGCTGTGGGCCGCCGATGATGCTTGCAAAATAGAGCGGCTGCGGAGCCCTGAATCGCACCTCGACCTCTCCCGAGTCGGCTACCCCACATCCCGGCGCCGAGAAAGTCACGGGCTCTGCCTGAGCAACATTGGTGGTCGCGAGATCGTTGGCTTGCGCCTGCGCGGATCCAGATTCGTAAGGTTTGGCGCAAGATTGAGCTGCCGCGAGCGCGGCGGCATCGACCGCGGTCGTCATGCGGCCCTTCATGCTCACCAGCGCACCGACGTCGACGACAAGCGCCAGCATCCCGAAAAGGCCGACAGCCATTAATACGACGATGATCAACACGGCACCGGACTCGGAACCGAAATCTGGTCGCGTCACTCGCATCGAAAGACTCCGCGAATGTTGACCGTCGTCGAGAAATCTGGAAGCAATGGAATTGATATCTGAAACGTTTGAGGCCAGCCGACCGCGACGGGGTCTCCGATATTGGATTCGGTACACGTAGTGCTGGCAGTTGGGGGATTCGAAGGTGTGTACGGCAATGCCGCGTCATAGACGGCGGCAGACCAATCTGTCCTCCTGATAGCCGCCACTCGAGCGCCCTCCCGAGCAGCTCCCTGAAAGACTTGATAGCGACTAAAGAGACGACCGAATTCGATGATTCCGAACACGATGATGAGCAAGATGCTCACAACCAGTGCCAGTTCAACCACCGCGGTGCCCCTTTGGTCTGACCCCATGCCCCGTAGTAAGAACATTGATGACGTAGCTGCCCCTGAGATTGGAATTCGAGAAGCACGCCCCCGGCTGTACAGCCGTAGGGCGAACCGAGTGCCGAGCCGAGAGATCCCCCTAACGAGGCGCTAGCGCCCCGTCATCCTCTGTACCGGCCAAGTACCCAGACCGACTACAGCTCTGCAACTATGTCGCTGAACGTGCTCGCGATTGCCTCCCTGAGACCGTCCAGAGAGAAGATCAGTGCAACGGCGATCAGAGCAACAAGCAATGCGTACTCAACGATGGTGGCGCCGCGCTCGTTGTCCAGACCTTCTAGGCGCTCGATGAGACGATTAAGAAGTCCGAAAAGCATTCCCACACCTCCTTCCGGCATCCCGCCTGCCCACTTCATATTCCATCCCGGCAAATGACCCAAATCGGTCACACCCGGGTAGCCGGGCAGGCCGATATGCCCATTCACAATGACTATCGGCCAAATCGGACCTGCGCTTGAGGGGGGCCGTGGACGAATTTGGTCCCAGAGCGGGGAGATCTCTAGGCGGAGTCGAGGGGCCGGGCCGCAGCCCGGCCGCCCCGTCTGGACCTGCCGATGGCCTGGGCGGGATCAGGCATACCGGCAGCGTGTAGATGGATGCAGAGCTGATTCTTTCGCCTTCGACACGCCGACACACTCCCGCGATCGGGTAGAGGTCCAACCCGATTGGGAACCGCCGGCCGTGGGGCCGTAAAAAAGGTGGCGGTTTAGGCCGCTCGGGCCTTCAGGCAGACCGAGCAGACGAAGACGTGGGTCGCCTCATGGCTGGACCGCTGGCGCGCCAGGACCCTGCCCGCGCGTATCTCCTGGCGGCGGCCGCAGAGAGCGCAACGCGCCTCCATGCCTTCGGGGTAATCGCCGTCTATGACCGCGAGTCGCTCGCGGTGTGCTTGGGGTTCCGTTAGTCGTCTCACGCTGAGAAAAACCCAGCTGGGCCAGAAGATGTTCCCGGGTTTAGGGCATTCCGGCCAGTTGCGCCAAGTCGGCGACCTGGTGAGCCGGCGGGATCTGGACCCGAACCTTGCTGCCGAAGTCGTACAGCTGCATGGTGATCGCGAACGACACGTCCTCGGGCATGCCCTCGACGCCGCTCATGTCCATGGAGTAGAAGAGCTGCCTCAGCAGGCCGGCCTTGTCGATCCACACCTCCATCGGGATCGAGTCGACGCCCAGCTGGTCCACTACCAGTTTGGTGGACTCGACCGCGACGTCGCGCAGCTCCGGCGGCGCTTGCTCGGCGGCCTTCAGAAGATCGACTGTTGTCTTGTAATGAGTCGTGGGCTGCCCGCGGACCAGTTCCTCGCCGACCACTTCGACGTCCCCGGCGACCCCCTCTAGGTATTGCAGTCCTTGAGTTGGATCGCTGTTCCCGAACTGCGACAGCGATTGCAGATCTATCCCTTGCTGCTGCGCCATGGCCGCAGCGTCGAACTTCATCCATGATTTCCCGCCCGTGAACTGGGCTATCCCGGGCATCTGCATGTAGATCACGAAATTCTCGAACACCATTTGGATCTGGCCGCCCCCGGGCATTCCGGCGGGCACGAGCGACGACATGTCCATCGTCATCGTGCCCCGGTTTCGGGCGAAGTCGAGGGCGCCGTTAGCAGTCATCGTCATCGAGTCCTGGCCGATAGCGGAGGGCATGCCCTTAAAGGACATGGTCATCGCCATCTTCGCCGTACCCGCTGCGCGAGTCTCAGCCGCGGCGAGCGAGATCGTTTCGAGTTGCTTCGACGAATCTTCGCCTCGGGTCAGGAGGTAGCCGCCCGAAAGCAGAACGAGCAGTATTACGGCGCTCGCCACCAGCCGAAGGCGCAGCGACCGTCCGGAGACCGAACTCGCCGCGGGAGCCGCGGGCAGAATCTCAACCGTCCGGCCCACTTCCGGGTACTCGGAGCCGTACGCGCTCGCCGCCGATGGTTCCGTCGCGACAGCAGCTGCCCCTCCGACGGAACTGCTGTGGGACATTGAAGGTGGCGCCGGTGGCGGCGGGCCCGCCGACTGCGGATCCCACGAACTTGTGAC
>DATADF010000121.1:0-3992 GCA_036258695.1 Actinomycetota bacterium | reverse complement strand
GTGGAACGAAGAGCTGGATGCCTACGGAGCCGTTCAAGGTGCCACGATCGGCGATCACGACCCGGTGAATACCCAGGAGAAGGTGGCCGAGCTGCTGCGCGGCACGGACTTCAGCGAGATTCGCGTGTGGGCCGGCCTCAGAAGTGAGCAAATGACTCTTGATTCGTTCCTTCGGCACCGAACCGGCCATGGAATGAGTAGATATCGCCTTGAGTCGTTACCTGACGAGGCTCGGGACGAAGTCGTCACCCGCGTGCGGGACCGCTTGGCCGACGCCGGCCCGGACGCGTTCGTCGATCGAAGCGAGGTCATCTACGCGACGGCGGTTGCCTCCTAGGGCGAAGGGTGAGCTAGTTCATTTCTTGTCCTAGTCGGTTCCGCGCGGACTCAACGTGGCCAGGCCCCCCTAGCCTCCCAGCCTTATCACGATGTCCGTGTACGCGCTGGGGTCGTTACCGATATCTGTAAAGGTGGCATCGCCGCTAGCACCTGAGTACGCACCCGTGCCGCCAAGCACCGCCATCTGATACTCCCCTGGGCCGCGCGGGTCCAGCCCCTGCAGCACGATCTCACCGTTTTCAAGTTTCAGGAGATAGTTGCAGTTCCAGAGCCCTTGGTCTGGATCGACGATGCGCTTGTGTACAAGGCACTGCTGATACGCGGTTCCGACTCGTTCCGTCTGAGACTCGTCGAGCAAGGGACCGCGCGACGCGATGTGATCACCCAGGCGGAGACCATTCCGATGGTGATCGATAAAAGCCGTCCTCATGTCTTCGACAGGGCCGAAGACCAGATGAATGGCCGGTTGACCGCTGGCGCTCGTCACGAGCACTCCACCGGTTATCGCCAGGATCCCTAAGCAAATCGCGATGCCGAGTCCCCTCCGCATAGCTGCCTCCTTCACCGACGTCCGCCACCTGTCCGGCGAATACCCGTCAACTCTGGCTTCGCACCGAGGGCATGTCTAGTGCCGCGTCCGCTGGGGGGCCTCATTCGGTAGCAGAGCCCGCTTGGGCTTTCGCCTGAGGAGACGGGGCGACAACCGGAACATGGGGACCGGCGCTACCGTCTAACTACCAATGAGGCGCCTCCTGATCATCGCGTTGCTAACTGTCGCGGCCTGCGCACCTGACGCGACTGAGCCGCGTTCAGCCCAGACGCCGGGAGACCCGACTCGCCCCCAGCTCGAAACCGACTACCGCTTCGAGGCGTACCCGGGCAGCCAGTGGTACGGGCCGGACGGCGACGAGATCCCTGAGGAATCGCGCGTCATCAACGCGATCACGGGCCCCGACCACTGCGACTGGGAAGCCGGCGTCATGATGCACGTCGGTTGGCCGCCCGGACACGACGCCGCCGATATCTCCGAGAGTCGGCAATACCTGCGTGATCCGGAACGAGTCTTTCCCCAGGACAGCTTCATGACGAAGTACGACGCGAACGTCGAGCTACCGGATCGAGCCGAGTACACGGGATACCGAACCGATTTCATGGAGCTTTGGCTCGATAACGAAAACGATAGGGCCGCATACCTTGTGTTCGCCGATCATGTCGAGCTCTGGCCACGAGCCAGACAACCCATCGCCTGCGCGTAGACGTCAGACCACCCGCCCGCGAGACGCCTCCGGCCAAGCCCGAGACATCCAAGTCACACGTCCCGCTGGTAGAGACGGCTTTCCTACAAGAATGGGTCCCGCCATCGCGTGAAACGGGGTCAGGTTGCCGGACATAAGGGGTCGTAGGCCTACAGAGGAGGCGACCCTGAACACTAATCCGAGAGACACGATCGATTTTCTTTTCAGGTCCCATGCCGATCGAGTCCTGCGGTATGCGCAACGGCGGGTCTCGCCCAATGACGCGGAGGAGGTAGTCGCTCAGACCTTTCTGGTTGCGTGGCGGCGAGCCCCAGACATCCCTGAAGATCCGCTGCCCTGGCTCATCGGTATCGCTCGCAACGTCATCCGCAATATGGAGCGCTCTGGCAGGCGGCGACGTCGGCTGGAGCTTCGCATCACCTCGACAGGTCCGCCCGCACAGGCTCTCGACAGTCATGGCGACCTGACGACTCGCTTAGCGCGCGCTATGGAATCGCTCTCGGTAGCCGATCGAGAAGTCTTGATGCTCGTCGCCTGGGAGGGGCTTGATCACTCTTCGGCCGCTCAAGTCATGGGCTGGTCGAGAGCCAACTTTCGACTTCGGCTACACCGCGCCCGCAAACGATTGAGGCGCCGCTTGGAGCAAATCGACCATCCCTTTCGGACACCGCGAGTAAGCCGCACCGCACCAGCATCGGAGGAAGCGAGATGACAACACTTAAGAACGAAGTCGAACTCGATTTACTTAGAACGCACAATCCCATTCCTGAGCAGGACGACTCAGGCTGGGGTGAAAGCGCTGCCGGCCGAAGTCTCTTCGCCCGCATTGAGGCTGCATCCGTCCGTGCTCGTCCCACTAATAAGCGATCGCGGTGGCGCCGTCCCACTCTTGTTCCTATCTTCGTCGTTCTCTCGGCGGGCGCACTCCTGTTCGCGTCCGCGATCGCCGGGGACCGCACAATCGTGGTCAAAGCCTCAGACGCGCTTGAAGATCCCAGCGCCGTCGAGCGTTACCTCGCGGAGGAGGGAATCGAGGCCAAGATCAACATCGTTCCGACCAAGCCGGACCTCGTCGGCAAATGGTTCCACCTCTTCCTCGATCCGAACGCAGAGGTTGACGAGGAGACCTTCGCTCTTCTCAAGTCATACGTGGGCGAGATCGACTTCCGTTACGAGAAGGTCGCGGAGCGGTGTGGGGACGGTAGCGGCTGCCCACGCACGGGGCTGCTAGAGCTCCCAGGCAGTGTGAAGGGCCCGATCACACTCGTCGTGGGACGGGAGGCCGAGGCCGGTGAGGAGTATTGGGCGACGAACATGGAATGGGGCAACGAACTCGCCCCCAGTGGCGCGTTCTATTGCATGGGGCTTGAGGACAAGACTCCTGCTCAAATCGAGCAGGAGCTCGAGTCAAACGGTTATCAAGTGGAGTGGACGTACGACCCGAAGCACACGGGGATCGACGGCGAAGAGAGCCGCCGTGTCACGCAACCGCCAGCCCGGACCGAGCTAACCGTGGCATACATCTTCAGGCCCGGAATCGTTAGCCTCCGAGTCAGTCCGCCTGAGGACGCGGACCGGTCCCGGCGAAGCGCCGGCACGCCCACATCGGAGACAGGTCGGCCCGACTTCGGAACCTGCTAGCCACTCATCGCGCATACGAACCAGCCTTCAACTGCGCGGAGGACGTGGCTGTCTACATTTGTCAACAAACAACCCGATCAGACTGAGGAACAGCGATCCGCTGGTGAATCGATCACTCGTTCACCCCATGACTGGAGGCCGGAGCAGTGGGTGAGCTTATGGGTATCGTTCGCGTCAAGCTTCACGAAGGCAAGCTAGACGAGTTCAAACGCTTGTCCGCTCAATGCATGGAGATCGTGCGAGCCAAGGACCCCGGAACACTGCAGTACGACACCTACATCAACGAGGATGAGTCGGAGTGCATCGTCGTGGAGCGGTTCACAGACTCAGATGCGCTCATAGCACATGGCGCGAACCTCGCCGAACTGATGGAGGCAATCCTCGCCACGGGATCGTTCTCCGGTGAACTCCTAGGCGAGCCCAGCGCAGAGATACGAGCGAGGCTGGCCGGAAGCGAGGTTCCGCAGCTCTTCACGCCCTGGCAAACGATGTAGAGCGGAGGGGATGGGACCCGAACCCACAAGCCCTTGCGGGCACGCTTTCTGGCCTTGGCGGGACGCCGGGACCTGTATCACGTTTGGTTGCCGATCTCATCGACCCATACTTCTGCTGTTTGCCACTCGATGCGACCCCGGTAGCAGCCCTCGCCCCCGTCCCGGGAGCGGATCTGGAGATCAGACACTGAGTATTCCGTGACGCGAGCCTCCGCCCACTTCAGCGCTTCGTCACGCGTGGGACACGCGTTGTTACCCACAG
>DATADF010000120.1:0-8812 GCA_036258695.1 Actinomycetota bacterium | reverse complement strand
CTCGAGGACATGGACATCGTGAGGCGCGAGACCCGCTGGGTCACGGGGTGTTCGCACACATACGGTGGATCCGGAGATCCCTCCCCCGTGACGGCCTATGGAGTGCTGCAGGGGATCAAAGCGTGCGCGCTCGAGGTCTTCGGAGATTCGGATCTGAAGGATCGAACGATCGCGATCCAGGGAGTGGGCAAGGTAGGCAGCGCCCTGTGCGGTTATCTCGCGGAGGAAAGTGCGCAGGTCTTCGTCGCCGAGGCCGACGTCGACAACCTTGCCCGCGTCGTACGGGAGTACGGCGTGGAGACGATCGACCCGGCGTCGGCGACGAAGACCTGCGCACCTTCCTCCGCGAGATAGCCGCACAGGGCGCTGCCGACCTTGCCCACTCCCTGGATCGCGATCGTTCGATCTTTCAGATCCGAATCTCCGAATACCTCGAGCGCGCACGCTTTGATCCCCTGCAGCACTCCGTAGGCCGTCACGGGGGAGGGATCTCCGGATCCACCGTATGTGTGCGAACACCCCGTGACCCAGCGGGTCTCGCGCCTCACGATGTCCATGTCCTCGAGAAAGGTCCCCACATCCTCCGCAGTGATGTAGCGGCCACCCAAGGTCTCGATGAACCGCCCGTACGCGCGCAACAGCTCCTCGGTCTTGATCCGCTTCGGGTCCCCGATGATGACCGCCTTGCCCCCGCCGAGGTCGAGTCCCGCCGCCGCGGCCTTGTACGTCATTCCCTTCGCCAGGCGCAGGACGTCTATGAGGGCTTCGGTCTCCGAGCCGTACGCGTAGAAACGCGTCCCGCCGAGAGCCGGGCCGAGCGCGGTGGAGTGGATGGCGATGATCGCCTTGAGTCCCGATTGGTCATCGTTGCAGTACACAATCTGCTCGTAGCCGTCGCCGTCGACGTGCTCGAAGACAGTCACCTGGTAGGCCCCTTTGCCTCGGCGCCAAATGGAAATCGAGTCAAAGATACCCCTAGGGCCTGCCGCGATGACAGGTCTCAGCGGGGCTACCATCGGTTCGTGATCAGCTCCTCATACCTGCGCGTGTATCAGCCCATCGAAGCGTTCTCTGCGCAAGAGCAACGAGAGTGGAGATCGGGTGGAGCGACGCCCCGTACCGACGTGGCAGCTGCGAGATGGCTTGTGGATGCCTCGCTGCCGCCGGCGGACTCGGCGCTGACCGAGGGAGTCTTCGTACGCAAGGTCGAAGGCCAGGTCTATGCGTGCCCGTGGAGGACTCGACTGAGAATGCTCATGGCGATGCTTGCTTTCCGAGGCAGCGTCCCCGGGGAGGTAGCCGATCTCTTCGTGCCTGAGGAGGAGGCTCAGCGAGCGGCCCATGAGCTCGCAGCATTGGCAGACGAATCGTCTGCGCGCGCTCACATACTGCACGCGAATTGGCACGTGCCCTTGCGCTGGTTTGCGGCTTTCGACGACGCGGAACGCTCCCTGATCGAGGATAAGCACGGGCTGCGACTGCGCTACGAGACACGGCTGGATCAAGCGCGTGCGCGTCTGGCGCGCGCTCACGAGATCCTCGATGAGGCCGGCATAGAAGCGGCCGTCAACGAGGCCGTCGAGGACCTCCGCCAGTGGCTCGAGGGGTTTCCCGGTGAGAGTCTCTTGGAGTTGGACTATGGCTCTGTTGCCGGGCTCTTCAGCCATGACGAACTTCTGGAAGACCGGTCGGCAGCCGATGTTTGGACCTGTCTGGACGCCCTCGAACGGGCGGAGCTGGCGACCGCAGGGCGAGTCTTCGGCGAGCTCACCGACCGCTGGAGTGCGGCTCGCTCGCTGGAAATCCTCAACTGATAGTGACTTTCGGCCCTTAACGGGCGTTTTGGTGACTAGTTGAAGAGAACTAGGGCGAATGGCCCTTAGCGACCGAAAGATGGTCACCGGGAGCCATTACGCAGAGCGCGTTGGAAACCGATGATTTCTGTACGAAAGCACCACTTGTCATAGACCGGGAGGCAGTTCGATGCAGGCCCAACGTAGAGAAGCACTTCTAACCCCGGCGGAGGTCGCATCCCTGTTCCGGGTCGATCCGAAGACCGTCACGCGCTGGGCAAAGGCGGGGAAGCTCTCATCTATTCGCACGCTCGGAGGCCACAGGCGTTACCGCGCTGAGGAAGTGCGCCGATTCCTCGAGAGCACCCGATTGGGCAACGGGTCCTACACCGCGCAGGACTGAGCTACTCAAAGCCCGCGGTTTACGGGATTTACCGCGGCCGCCCTGTTCCTGCAGCCGAACCGTTGGTGGCGAGGGACAGAATCGAACTGTCGACACCGCGATTTTCAGTCGCGTGCTCTGCCAACTGAGCTACCTCGCCGGAACCGCCTGAGCGACCTCGTGCCGAACTCACCCAGAGGGTGTTTCGACCCGAGGTCTAGTGCCAACCCTCGGGGCGGTTCAGGATAGCAACGCAGGAATGCCCCGGCGCCCGGCGCTGTTAGCCTTTCAGGCTCTCGCCCCAGTGGAGCAGTTTGGAGTGCTCGTCACCCTGTCAAGGTGAAGGTCGCCGGTTCAAGTCCGGTCTGGGGCGCCCAAAGAATCTTCGACGACCCGAGTTGGTGCGCCTTCCGATGCGGAACCCGTCGTCCGAGTCCGAATACGACACGACCTTTCGATGGTGGTGGCCCCAACGGGATTCGAACCCGTGCTACCGCCTTGAAAGGGCGGCGTCCTGACCTGGCTAGACGATGGGGCCTGGGTCCCCGAGGTTAAACGCCGCGGGCTCAGATCAGGGTCGTCGAGCCGGAACGCCGCGGGTCGTGGGCTGCAGTAACTCGGCCATCATCGGTCACCGACGCGGCCTGCACGCCGCCGAAGAACATGTGAATGTCGTCGTACGGGCGCAGTGGATAGTCGAGGCCCTCTACCGATACGCCCGGCTCGTAACAAAGCAGTTCACCGTCCTCGCGCAACGCAAGATGGACGCGAGGTGCCGCGACGGCCTGGGCCAGCGGGTGCCGGTCGACGGCCACCGCGACAAAGGTCTGAGCGATAGCGCCGGTGATGCGGTCCGCCCCGGGCGAGCCCAATCCCACCGTGATCCCGGGGCCGCTGGCGATGGTTGGCGCCATGTTGGAGTGGCACCGGCTGCCTGGAGCGAGCCCGTGGATGCCGCGCGGATTTAGTTCCTCTTCGCCCAGCGTGTTGTTCAGCATGATGCCGTTGACCACCAGCCCCGAGCTATAGCCATTTGACTGCGTCAGAGAGCACACATGTCCATCCGCATCCGCCGACGATGTGTGTGTAGTCGATGTGGACCGACGCCGCGAGCGGATGGCCGACAGCGCCAGCTCCACAGCGCCGGCGACCTCACCTGGATCCTCGTACTGCTCCCGCCGGTAGGTGACCGCCTCCTTTTCTGCCTCGACAAGCGCCCTCGTTCGCGTCGCAGGATCGCTTAGGTCCGCGTCCTCGAGCAGCGTCAACATGTGGATCAACACCGCACCCCCCACCGCGGGAGGAGGGTTTGACTGGATCACCCAACCGAAAGCGTCGGTAGCGATCGGCTCGCGTATCTCGCAGCGGTAGGTCGCGAGGTCGGAGATCGTCATGAAGCCACCATCGGCCTCTATCGCTTCGATGATGGCTAGGCCTAGCGATCCGCCGTAGAAGCTCTCAGGACCGTCCGAGGCCACTATCTGGAGCGCGTCCGCGAGATCAGGCTGGACGAAGAGGTCGCCTTCCACGTATAGCTCTCCGTCTCTCTGCAGGAGATCGCGCGCCGCTGCGAAGGGCGACCAGATGTATTCCCACGTCGCACCGAGGTAGTAGCCCGATGTCATC
Organism: Actinomycetota bacterium; assembly: GCA_036258695.1. Lineage (GTDB taxonomy): Bacteria > Actinomycetota > CADDZG01 > CADDZG01 > WHSQ01 > DATADF01. The sequence goes on along the minus strand of DATADF010000120.1, from coordinate 5,011 downwards.
GGAAACCGAATGCCCGCGCGCGCGGCCGCGATCGCCGGCTCGAACAGAGCAGCCCACTCGATCGCGCCGTGCTCCCGCCACGCCGCATGTGCCGCCGCGAGGATGCCCGGAACCGCCACCGAGCCACCGCCGATCCCGGTGTACATGCCGTTCGCGTAGTCCGGCACGTACACGCGTCGCAGCCCCTGGCCGATCTCGGCGGGTAGCGCGTGCGGCATCGTGTTGTTGCCGTCGAACACCCGAACTCTGCCGTCTGGTGTTCGAACGGTTAGAAAGCCGGAACCCCCCATCGACGCCATGAACGGTTCCGCCACCCATGCCATGACCGCCGCAGCGATGCACGCGTCGACTGCGTTCCCGCCTGCCTCGGTGATTGCGCGCGCAGCGTCGCCCCCGAGTGCGTTGCCCGCTGCAAGTGCCAGCCTCGGTTGTGCCACGGCTTTAGTTTTTAAGCCGCCAGCGCGGCCTGCGCCCGGTCGGCCGCGACCTCGTTTCCCTTCTTGCGGTACAGCGCGATTGCCTCTTCGATCGCCGTTCGGGATTCGTCCGCGCGACCCGCCAGTTGGAGAACCTCAGCGAGGTCCATCAAGGCATCGGCTTGCATCCCGAGGAAGTCCGTTTTCTGGGAGAACGTGACCGCTTCCCGAGCCAAATTCTCGGCGTCCTCCAGGTTGCCGTCGCGGGCCGCCAGCTTGGCGCGCATGGAGCGCGTCGCTACCTGAGACTCGACATCGTCGGGATCGGCGTTCTCCTCGCAGATCGCTATGAAGCGGGCCGCTTCGTCATATCGTCCCTGTTGATAGTGCGCCCGTGCGAGATCGGATGCGAGGGTGGCCGAATAGATGGTCTCCCCCATGCCTTCGAGCATGGAATAGCCCTCGGCTAGGGCTCGCTCCGCGGCAGCCGGGTCGCCTGCGAGAAATTCCACAAAGCCTCGGATCATGGACGTCTTCTCGGCTATAGACAGCTTGAGGCCGAGGTCCTCGTAGAGCGCACGACCGCGCGCGATCAGCTCGCGGGCCAGATCAAATTTTCCGTTCATCGCTTCGAATGCCGCGCGCGTGTGCAGGATCGTCGACTCAACGCGCTTGCTGTCCGTCTGCTCCAGGATTTTCTTGCACATGCCGATGGCATCGGTTGCCGAATAGGGTCCGAAGATCGACGGCACCAGCCAAGAGAGAATCTCGGTCTCCTCGGCCTTGTCGGCGGCGCGACGCGCGTGTTGAAGAGCCATTTCCAGGGCATCCTGCGTCGGAAGCTCGTTCGCACGCGTCCAGTGAATCAATGCGAGGAGCCGCCACGCACGGGCTTGCCCCAGGTCGTCGCCGAGCTCTTGGAAGATGGGAATCAGCTTTTCCACTTCCACTTGAGCCTCGCCTGTGCTCATACCTGCGCTGAATAGCTGTACCTGGAAGTGGATCAATTGGGCTTGCGCGCTAAGTAGCCGGTCCCCCGTAGCTTCAGCTGCCGTTATCGCCTCCTTGAGCACCTCATCGGCGCGCGTCAGATCGCCCGTCTGCAACAGAGCTCTGCCCAAGTCGGGCAGCAAGAGAACGCGATCCGCGTCGTCGGGCGGCAGGATTTGGGCCGCGCGTTGCAATAAACCGACTGCAGCGGGGAGGTCGGTGCGATGCAAAGCCTTCCGTCCCGCGGAAGCGAGCTTGGTCGAAGCGAGCCGTGCAAGCTCCTTCGCGCGCGGGTCGAGGGGACCGAGCTGTGTGCGGAAGAGATGAGCCTGCTCGTAGTGATAACCCAGGATTTCGTCGTACTCGCCGACGCGGTCTCGCGCTACGCGCTCAAGCCAGACGGCGAAGCGCTCGTGCATGTCGGCCCGGATCTCCTTAGAGATCGACTCGTAGGCCGCGTCGCGAATGACGACGTTTCGGAAGCGGAATGCGTCGTCGCCGGCGAACGTCGACTTATCCGGCCGAATGAATTCCTTGCGCACGAGGGTCAAGAGGTTGCTCGATACTGCGGGCCGTTCGGCTTCGGGGGAGAGCTCGGCGACTGCACCGCGATAGAAGACCTTGCCGATGACGCTCGCCCGTTCGACCACCTGTCGCTCCTCGCCTTGGAGCTTGTCGAGACGCGCTGTGAGTAGGGCCTGGATGGTCGGGGGCACCGTGATGTCGGACAGATCTTGAGTGGGTATCCACCGGCCATTGTCTTTTCTGAGTAACTCGTCGTCGATCAACATCGCGAGCACCTGCTCTAGATAAAGAGGGTTGCCTTCGGCCACCTGGATGATGCGCGTCCGCAGGTTGCGCGCGAGCTCCGACTGCCCCAGCAGATTGTTGATGATGATGGCGCAGTCCTCGGAACTCAACGGCTCGAGCAGTAGCGATGTCGCATTGAGCTTCCCTCCGCCCCACGCCGGCCGCTGGTCGAGAAGATCCGGTCGCGACATGCAAAGCAACAAGATAGGGGCGTCGCGCGCCCAATCCGCTATGTGATCGATCAAATCCAGGAACGTCGGCTCGGCCCAGTGGATATCGTCGAACACCACTACAACCGGCTGTTTGCGAGCGAGGGCCTCCAGCAACTTGCGGACGGCCCAGAAGACCTCCTCGGGGGTAGCGGTCGCCTCCACGACATCGATGGCTTGGGCAACACGATCGGCGACCAACAACGCTTGGTCTTCGCCCTCCAGTAAGGCAACGAGTTTTGTCTGGACCTCATCGGCCGTATCGTCCTCATCGAGCTTGGCGACATCGCGCACTATTTCCTTCAGCGGCCAATAAGTGACGTTGACGCCGTAGGACTGACAACGTCCCGCGAGGTCGAGGGCCTGATCCTGCACATGCGCGAGCAACTCGCGAACGAGTCGGGACTTGCCGGCTCCCGCCTGACCAAGAATCGTGAACATGTGGCAGGTGCGCTCACTCACACTTCGCTCGAAGGCTTGCTTGAGGAGATCGAGCTCGCGTGTCCGACCGACCAAAGGAGAGGACAGTCGCCGAGCGGTTCCCTCCGCCCCCTCGATGACCTCGATCAGGCGGAAGGCCGGCACGCCCTCCGACTTCCCCTTCAGAGTCAGGGGGTCGACGGGCTCGACCTTCACCGCGTCTTTAACCAGCTTGTAGGTCTCGACGCCGATGTAGATCTCACCCGGCGGGGCCGCTTGCTCTAGTCGCGCGGCGACATTAACGGTGTCCCCGGTCGCGAACGTCTGGCGCTGTGAGGCGTCGCCCGCAACGACTTCGCCGGTGTTCACGCCGATGCGGGCCTGGATCTGCACGTCCCACTCCTCTAGGAGTTCTTTATTCAGCTCATCCCGGGCAAGGCGCATCTCCGACGCTGCGCGGACGGCCCTAAGCGCGTCGTCCTCTCTCAACAGGGGGATGCCGAACACCGCCATCACGGCATCGCCGATGAACTTCTCGACCGTGCCTCCGTGCTTTTCCAGCGCCCCCTGCATCGCCGCGAAATAGCGCTGCATCACACGACGAAGGGACTCGGGATCCAGCTTCTCTCCCATGGCCGTCGACCCGGTTACGTCGCAGAAGACGACCGTGACGGTCTTTCTGACTTCGCGTGTCGGTGCAGCCGCGACCCCTGCGAGCGGGGTGGCGCACTCGGAACAGAACTTGGCGGTATCCGAGTTCTCGGTACTGCAGTTGGGACAGATGACGGCCATTGACTCAGTCTAGGGAGCGCTGCCGGAAATTGGCCACTTGTTGGGACTCCTCGCGGGTCGATCGGGCGGAGGTAGGTTCCCGCGCATGGCATACGCCGACTTCCAAATGGAGATCTACCTCGGCGGGCTTCAAGGCGTTGTCCCCGAGTACCCACTGGCATATCGCGCGTTGCAACGCGCCGCCCGCCGCGTGCTGTCGGATGAAGCCTTCGACTACGTCGCCGGTTCCGCTGGATCCGAGGACACGCTGAGAGCTAACAGAGAGGCGTTTCGTAAGTGGCGTCTTGTGCCCCGGCTCCTACGCGACGTGTCGGTGAGGGATGTCTCGACGCGCCTCTTTGATGTCGATTTGCCGGCTCCGGTGTTGCTCGCCCCGGTCGGAGTGCAGTCGATCGTCCATCCCGAGGCCGAGATCGCCGTGGCGCGCGCGGCAGCCGAGCTCGGATTGCCTCTCGTGCTCAGCACGCTTTCCTCCAAGACCCTGGAGGAGGTGGCCACGGCCTCAGGCGACAACACGCGCTGGTTCCAGCTCTACTGGCCCAACGACAAGGAGATTACGACCAGCTTCTTGCACCGCGCGGAACAGGCGGGCTATTCGGCGGTTGTCGTCACTCTCGATACGGCTTACCTGGCATGGAGGCCGCGGGACCTAAGTCATGCCTTTCTCCCGTTCTTGCGTGGCGAGGGAATTGCCAACTTCGTTAGCGATCCAGTGTTCCGCTCGGGATTGGCCCAGTCGCCTGAGGAGGACCCGCAGAGCGCAGTGTTGCGATGGGCATCCGTATTCAGCGCGCCGACGCATTCTTGGGCCGAGCTCGCCGAGCTGCGAGCGGCCACGCGCCTTCCCATCCTCCTCAAAGGAATCCAACATCCAGACGACGCCCGCGCCGCGCTGAATGCGGGAGTGGACGGCTTGATCGTCTCGAATCACGGGGGCCGACAGGTGGACGGGGCGGTCGGATCGCTGGACTCGCTTCCCGCGATCGCGGAGGCTGTGGCCGGCCGCGTCCCTGTTCTGTTCGACAGCGGCATTCGCACCGGAGCAGACATCGTGAAGGCCAGAGCATTGGGAGCCGACGCGGTTCTCGTGGGCCGGCCTTATGTATGGGGCTTGGCCATCGGCGGCGACGCCGGAGTGAAACAAGTCCTACGCGCGCTGCTGGCGGAGATGGACCTGACGCTCGCGTTGACAGGGTGCTCGTCGTGGGATGACGTCGGCCCCGACCTGCTGGTGCCCTTGTAGTGAGACGAAGGGCGCCCCAGGGCCACCACGAAGTGGGGCCCCAGGGGGCTCGAACGCATCGCAGGTGCGGCGTAGCCGCGCGATGGGGAGAGTGGCTTCGGGTACGGCGAGGGGCCACCACGAAGTGGGGC
>DATADF010000119.1:0-13027 GCA_036258695.1 Actinomycetota bacterium | reverse complement strand
GCGTCGGGTCCCGTCGCGAGATCCGAGTAACCGCCTCCGACGGCGGTCGCGGAGTCCTCGGAGGTTGCGAGGTTGACGCGAGTCACCGTTCCGGCATCCCCGAGTGCAACCCACAAAGCTCCGTGTCCCACCGCGAGATCGGTGTTGGGACCCGCGTCCTGTCGTGGGATGCGAATGATGTTCGGCCCGGTTCGCTCCCCGGCAACGCGAACGATCCGACCGCGCTTCGCGTCCATCGCCCACACCTGTTGGCCGTCCGATGCGACATCGGTCCCGCTCGCCTGGAGTGTCTCGGGCACGAACGGCCCCGACCCCCGGAGATCGATCAGATGGATGCTCTCGGTTTCGAGCGCCGCAACCCAGATCGCCTCCTCGCCTATGGCGAGATCCATGGTCAGGCTGCGGTCGCCGGGCGCGATCACGATTTCCGCAGCGAGCTGGTTGAGCACCGGATCGATCCGCTGCACCGAGCCGCGTTCCGCATTGGTAACCCACACCGCATCGGGGGATACCGCGATCTCGTCCGGGCGTCCTCCCGTCGATATCGTGTCGGTGACCTCGTTCGACATCAGATCGATCCGACTCACCGAGCCACCGTCCGAGTTAGCCACCCACGCCGAGCCATGACCGATTGCAACGGCCGCCGGCCCGCGTCCTACCGCCACGGTCGCGGCCAACGCGAGATCTGAGGGACGACCTGGACGAGCACGCCGAGGGGATTCCTGAGGTTGCACGATCAATAGAGCGGCGACCACAACGGCGGTCGCCGACGCGAGCCCTCCAGCCGCCAGCATCCAGCGGCGCCGCCTGCGACGTTGAAGGAAACGCTGCTTGGCGCCATAAACGTCGCGCGGCTCATAGGCCTCTCCGACCGCCTTCAGCGAATCCCGGAGGAAACGCTCGAACTCGGTCATGCGGATTCCTCCCTCGTGGACGACCGGAGCGCGACCTCGAGCTTGGCGCGCGCCTTCGCCAGCTGTGATTTGACGGTGCCCACCGAGCAGTCCATGAGCTCGGCGATCTCCGCCTCCGGCAGGTCCTCGTAATAGCGCAAGACCACGCAAGTCTTCTGGCGAGGAGGGAGCCGAGTGACCGCTCCCCATACAAGACGGGCGGTCTCGTGTCGTTCCGGGTCCCACAGCGGGGGTCGGCGTTCCTCCATCCCGGCGGCCGCTTGATTGACTCGAGCTTCGATTACCTTTCGCCGGATCCGGGAGCGGCAGAGATTCACGACCGCCCGCCGCAGGTAGCCCTCGGCCGCCTCCACGTCGCGGATGCGAGACCACCCCGACCACGTCTTCAGCAGTGCCTCCATCACGATCTCCTCGGCCACCCCGGCATCACCCACGATCAGATATGCCAGACGGCACATCGCCGAGTAGTTCCGGTCGAAAAGAGCCTCGACGCGCCGATCTCGCTCGCTCTCGGCGCGCTCGACCACCACGGCCCCTTCCACTCGACATCTCGCTCCCAAAAGACGGCCTCTCAGACACTCAAGAGGACGCCCGGGGAGGGTTATTGGGTTGCCTCAGCCTAGGTCGCCCGTCCGGAGTGACGGTTCTTGGGGGGTGGGCGGATGACGAATCCGAGTGGCACCCGGCTGTCTAGGTGGAACAGCGACGGATTTGGGAGGGCGGAGTGGCCAATGTAGCTTGCAACCATGGATTTCGAGATCCCGCCCGAGTACGCCGAGCTGCGACGCAACCTGATCGACTTCATCGAGCGCGAGGTGAGACCCCTCGAGGCGGAGCTCGATCCCGAGGAGGACGTCGTTCCGATCGAACTGGTTCAGCGGGTTCGGCGGCGGGCGGCCGAGCTCGGCTTCTATGCAGCCGACTTCCCCGAGGACCTCGGCGGCAGCGGGCTTCCTCAGCTCGGCATGGTGCTGTTGCGCGAGGCCGCGTGGGGCAGCGGGACGCGGCTGGGATTGGCCACAACCTATGGACCGGAGGGACCGACCGGCGTCCTTCTCTCGGCGACCGACGAGCAAAAGAAGAAGTACCTGGTTCCGTTGATCTCGGCCGAGAAATCGATGTGTTTCGCTCTCACGGAGCCGGACGCGGGCTCCGACGCCCAGAACATTCGAACCACGGCCGTCAAAGACGGCGACGAGTGGGTGCTCAACGGCAGGAAGCACTTCATCACGAACGGCGAGTACTCCGATTTCGCGTTGGTATTCGCGGCCAACGACCGGGAGCGGCGCGCTCAGGGAGGGATAACCGCCTTCATCGTCGAGAAGGGCACGCCCGGGTTCAGCGTTGGACGCGCCCAGCGTGGGATGGTCGAGGGAGACGGCCAGTTCGAGCTGATCTTCGACAACTGCCGCGTGCCCGAGGAGCAGGTGCTGGGCGGGCCCGCTAACGTCGGCATGGGCTTTTACTCCGCGATGCAGTTCCTCGCGATGGGCAGGCTATCGATTGCAGCCATGTGCAATGGGCTTGCCGATTTCTGTCTGAAAACCGGCCTCGAATACGCGAAGGACCGGATTGCCTTCGACAGGCCGATCGGCAAGAACCAATACGTTCAGGGTCACCTCGTCGAGTCGCTAGTCGAGCTGAAGGCTGCGCGTTTGATGACCTATGAGTGCGCGTGGCTCTACGACCAAGGTGATCCCGTCATTCAGCAGTCCTCGATCGTGAAGCTTTACTCGTCGGAGATGGTGAACCGCGTTGCAGATCGCATGATCCAGATACATGGGGGAATGGGCTGGATGCGCGAGTTGCCTCTCGAGCGCATCTACCGGTTCGTGAGGATGTTTCGGCTGGTCGAGGGCACATCCGAGATTCAGAAGTACATCATCGCGAAGACATTGGGGTTGTAGGCAGAGTCCTTGCTCGCTTGGAAGGGGGCTAAATGACGGCGTCCTTGAACGGAGCTCAGCTCACCTGGTTCGGTCACGCGACGTTCCGAATAGTTACAGCGTCCGGTGAGAGGATCCTGATAGACCCGTGGACGAGCAGCAACCCCGCTTGCCCGCAAGAACTGCACGATCCTGGCCCCCTGGATGCCATTCTGATTACACACGGGCATTCCGATCACATAGAGGACGCCGTCGAAGTCGCCCGAGCGACGGGCGCGACCGTTGTGGCCATGAAGGAAACCGGCGTCTGGTTCAGCAGCAAGGGCCTCACAAACGTCCTCAAGATGCACAAAGGCGGAACGGTCGAGGTCGCCGGCGTAAAAGCTCATATGGTCCATGCGGTGCATTCCGGTGGGATAGACGATGGTGATCGGATCGTCTACGGAGGCGACGCGTGTGGATACGTCGTCGAGCTGCCGGAGGGACCGCGGATCTATCACGCGGGAGATACGGCGGTGTTCGGCGACATGGCCCTCATCGCGAAGCTGCTGCAGCCCGACTGGGCACTACTCCCGATCGGGGATCACTACACGATGGGCCCGCGCTCCGCGGCCGAAGCGGTCCGCTTGCTCGGCGTCAAGACCGTCGTGCCGATGCACTTCGGGACCTGGCCCGAGCTCACCGGGACTCCGGCGCAACTGCGCGAGCACGCGGCCGACATCGAGGGGTTGGAGATCATCGAAATGAGCCCCGGCCAAACACTGGGCGCCTAGCGCCCTGTCCCGAGCGCTTCAACCAATCAGATAAGTCATACCTAGGGCGATACTGAAAGCGCCCGAAAGTGCTGCGATAACGGCGTAGAGACGGGGCAGCCGGCGGCTACCCGACAGACTGATGGCCCCCGCCACGGCGAGAACCGTGTTTGCCACCACTAGTCCCACAACAAATGCACCGACCACCAGGACGCCGTGGCCAAGCTCCGCCACTCCCGCCGCGGTGATCAAAACCAGGAGTTGGGTTGGAGTCTCGGCCCCCACGCCGTGGATCATGCCGATCCCCAGGGACGCCACGGGTCCGTGACCCGCGAACGGATCGCGCGGCTCCACGCCCCGGTGGGTGTGGTGGTGGCTATGCCGCGTAAGAGTGGCGACGGGACGCGTCGCCGCTACGGCAGACGAGGCTCCGACGGCCATCTCATGGTGTGCCTCTGCGGGGCCATGAGTGTGTTCGTGCTCGTGCTCAACGACGATCTCGCGCACACCCCGGCGCGCGATCCAGCTCCTCAAGCCGCGGACCCCCTTCACCACCATCCCGCCACGGCTGGCCAGTTCAAAACCGGCTCCGTGTCGCGCGAGTGAGTGCAGCACGTAGATGCCCAGTGCCACCAGTGTTGAGCCGGTCACCCGACCCATCATTGCGTCGAGTCGCGCGGGGAGCAAAGCTCCTGCTGCGGCGACACCCAGACCCAAGGCAAAGACCACCATGGCGTGGCCCAGCGCATAGAGCGTCGCGAGGAAGAGGGCCCGCCGGCGGCCCCGTGCCGCGGCCGCTATGTCGCTGATCGCCGCGATGTGGTCGAGGTCGAACCCATGGCGAAAGCCGACCAGTGCGATGGTCAGAAGGCTGAAGGGTTCGGTCATTGCTCGACTACATCCGATGCAGACAAGGCCGCTGCCCGCCCGGAAGTGGGATCCTCGATCGCGAGGCGCAGGATCCAGCCCTCCTCCGGCGCGCCTTCGTCCCAGCGCCACCAATCGATGTCCCCGAGCGCGGCCCCGAAGCCCTCGGGGTCTTCGCCACCCTCGAACCCAACCAGTAGCGAGCCCACGTGCCATGCGGCGAAGCGACCCAGTGCACCGCCGCGCCGCCGTCCGTACGCGCCCCCGCTCGCCGCGGCCCATGCCATGACCTGAAAAGCCTCCGCCAGATCGAGACGGCCCATTCGCAGCCGACCGAAGGTGAGGGCGGAGGCCGCGTCGTGGGCCGTCCCCTCAACGACCACGGCTCTCGCCGCGCCGTTGCTCTCCGCGGTCCACGCATGCACGAGCTCCAGCAGCGCGTCCTCAAAGACGACGTCCGATACGCGGTCGGGTGTCTCGGCGACGGGCATCTCTTCCAGCGGGCTCTTCGGATCCCAGGGCTCGGGCACTTCGACGTGATCCGCACGATAGATCGGCAATGAATACGTCGGCTCCCAATCGGCCAATACCAACGGCAGCTCCAGAACATCAGGTTGCGCGCGTGGGTCGTCTCGCAGATCTTCCCCGCGCAGGGCCCTCTCCTGGGCAACGTACCCCGCGGCAGGTGGATCAGAGATGTACTCGATCAACTCCTCGAACGAGTGCGTCGAGGCTGCGACTTCCGTGAGGGGACCCAGTGAGAATCGACCCGTTTGCTGATCCAGTATGCGGCCCGCCCAGCGCCCCGGTGCTTCGAGAGCAAGCCGATACTCCGTGTGCATCGCAATCGGCCAGAGTTGTTTGCCCCTCTCGATCGCGTCGAGGCACCGGCGCCTCAGATCAACGAGTGCGTCCCACTCACGACTCGCGCACAGCCCATCGACCGCGCGCAGCAGGCCATTCAGATCACCTGCTTCGATGAGTTGGTTGACCTCCACAGTCCGCGTGCGAGCGGCGTCAACTAAGTCGCGCGGCGATCCCCTTCGCGGCGCGGTTGGCGATGGCGTAAACGGTCAGCATGGGGTTCACCCCGGAGGCCGTCGGGAAGGTCGACGCATCGGCAACGAACAGTCGCTTGACCTCGTGCGATTCGTTGTGGCCGTCGACCACCGACATGGTGCGGTCGCGACCCATTCGGCAAGACCCCATCTGGTGGTAGGAGAAGAATCGCACGCGCCCGTCCCCGAGACCTAATCGTCGGAAGTCTTCGGACCATCTCTCGTGTGACCCATTCCCGGAGGGGCGGTAGACGAGCGGCTCCGCGTGCGGCGAATAGATCTCCGCCGCGCCGGCTGCTTCCACCACTTGGCCTGCGGCGATGATCCCCTCGACCAGACGCCGTTCGTCGTCTTCGGACAGCTTGTAGAAGACGCGCGGGCTCCCGTCCTTGCCGATGCTCACGCGACCGGCGCCGGAGTCACGTGGCAGGGCCCCAACGAATGAGATATTGGCAAACTTGTCCATGCGCGCTCTGTGGTCGGCGCTCGATAACCATGGAAGTGCCGCCGCCCCCGTTCCCGGGTGAATCGGGACGGTCTCGAAGATCGGGCCGTAGCCACCGTCCCAATGGGCAAACTCATTCGAGTAGCGCGCCTGGGTTGTGCCCTCCCACGCCCGGACGTCTTCCTCGAACAGACCCCAGGCCGCCTGCGCGGGATGAAGCCGGAGGTTGTGACCGACCTGGCCGCCGAGCCCGGATCGAAGGAGTAAGGCCGGCGTCTCGATGGCTCCACCGGCCACGACTACTGCGCGGGCCTTCACGGTGAGGCGATGCGGACCGGCAATCCCCTCGACGCCGGTCGCCCGACCGTCCTTGACGATCACCTTGCGGACGTCGACGTCGGTGATCAGTCGTGCGCCGTTCTGTTGCGCATCTTGGAGATAGGTGCGCATAGTCGATTGCTTCGCGCCCACGCGGCATCCGAACCCGCAATAGCCGCATTGCTCGTCTTGCGTGCACCCGCGAACCGCGCGCGGCATCTGATCGACATGCCACCCGAGCTTCTTCAGACCCTCCTCCATCAGAGCGTCGCGCTTTCCCGCAGCGCTGGAATCCGAATTGACGCCCAGTCGTTCCGAGACCTCGTCTAAGGACTCCTCGAACTCGCCCGAGACGAACGCGTCGATATCCGTGAGTCGCGCCCACTCGTCGAGGACGTGGCCCGGGGTTCTAAAAGACGTCGTGTAGTTCACGACGGTGCCTCCGCCCAGCGTCGAGCCGGCGATGATGAGGACGCCGAGATCCGTCGTGGCCAGCGTCGATCCATAGAGGTACATCCGCTGAAATGCATCGGATTCGTAGTGCGTGAAATCCGATTCGCTGTTGTAGCCGCCTTTTTCCACCACGACTACGTCGAGCCCGGCCGCGGCCAAGCCTGCGGCGACGCAGCCGCCTCCTGCCCCGGAGCCGACGACAACCGCGTCGCATTTGATGTGCTCGTCGCCATCGAGAGATAAGGGCTTCAGGCGCTTCGATGTGCGCGGCGGCTGACCAAGGGGACCCGGATATCCGATCCGTTCCCAGTGCTTGCCGGGAAACCCGTAGAGCGACAAAAGGGCCAGGGTCGTGAGAAGGCCGGAGAGTCGGCGGAGGAACGGGAGCTTGCTGAGCCGCCAGCGCGCGAGGACCGCCTCGGCCTCTCCCGGGGACAGCCAGGCCGCGGGCACGGGTGTGCCCGCCAGCGCCACGGCGCCCATTCGGGTGTTCAGCGCTCGGAGTACGCCTATCAGTTGGTCGCGGTCGCGCGCTGTTGCAACCCGCCCGATCGATTCGAGCATGCGTCCCGGAACGTCGGGTTCATACGCATCGGCGAGGACGCCACGCGCCAGCGCCGCAAGTACAGGGCTTACGTCCCGAGGCACTACTAGCGGCGGCGGGGCGGCGTGCGAGAGCGCCGGTGTTGGCGCACTTTCGGCGTCTTGCGACGGCGCTGAGCGGAGGGATCCGGCGCCGGCGGAGGCCGCTCACCCTGAGCCTTGGCCACTGCGGCGACTACTTCTTTCGTGGACGACTCATCCCCGCCGGCCGAGATCAGCAACTGGAACAGCACCGACCGCTCGAACTCCTCCATGGAGGACGCGACCTTGTGACGCGCGCCACCGGGCGAGTCCCATTCGGCAACGATCCTCTCGGCGTGAGACACACTTACGCGCAGCGGCGTGTTGCCGATGCGGCCTTCCCACACCACATCCTTGGGATCGACTTCGAGTCCCTCGCGCGGCACCCCGGTCCTTTCCGATCGCTGTCGCCGACACTCCCGATGGACGGGCCGCCATCCAGAGCCGTCGGCATCCGGTGGAAACGTGAAGACTAATAGGCGTGCACGCCAAAGTCCTCCTGGCGGCGATCTCAGGGGCGTTGATGGCGTGCGCCAGCGGAAACGGCGATCACGGGAGGCGTGAGATCACGGTCATCGTTGCGGGCAGCGCACTTATCGGACCCGAGTTGAGGAGCGTGGACAACGCCGTCGTCGTGCTCGAAGGCGACCGCATCACTGCAGCGGGACCCCGCTCGGATGTCGAGGTCCCCGACGAAGTCCGGAGCATTGATGCGTCCGGAACGACTTTGGTGCCGGGATTCATCGATGCGCACGTGCATCTGGGGTTCTACACGCCCCAGGAGGTCTTGCGCGGCGGGGTGACCACGGTGAGAGATCTGGGCTGGCCGCCGGAGGCGATCTTCGACCTGGTCCGTCGCTCGCAACACGACCTGTCGATGCCGCGAGTGCTTGCCGCGGGCCCGATGCTGACGGCGCCCGGCGGCTATCCCACGCGTGCCGCGTGGGCTCCACCGGGAACCGGACGGGAAATCGCATCGGCCCAGGACGCGCGCCGAGCGGTGGATGAGTTGGCCGGACGCGGGGCGGCCGTGATCAAGGTAGCGCTCCATCCGGGTGTCGGGCCGACTCTGAATGGCTCGATCTTGAAGTCGATCGTCGAGCACGCACACGATCGCGGCCTGAAGGTGACGGGCCATATCTCCAGCCTCGTCGAGGTCGACAAAGCCCTCGATGCAGGTGTGGACGAGCTCGCGCACATGCTTATGAACGCGGAGCCGATCCCTTCCGAGACCATCGACCGAATGGTGGCCGCGGAGGTCGCGATCGTCCCCACGCTGTCCATCCGTCGGGGCTACGACCACGACGTCGCCGTTGCCAACCTGGCCCGGTTCCTGGAAGCGGGCGGAACGGTGGTCTATGGAACCGACCTCGGCAACGAGGGGCCGCGACCCGGTATCGACCCGCTCGAGATCGGAGCCATGCTGGAGGCCGGCATGCACGGCCGCGCGATCGTGGCATCCGCGACCGTGGAAGCGGCGCGTTGGTTGGGTCTGGACGACTTGGGTTACATCGCGCCCGGCATGCAGGCCGATCTCGTCGCCGTTCGGGGCAACCCCGTGGCGGATCCGTTGTCTCTGGCCGACGTCACGATGGTGTGGCGCGCCGGGCAGCGCGTTCGCTAGGGCGTGCGAACCTCGACGATCTCGATCTTGATCTCGCCGCGCGGCGCTTGAGCGACCACCGTCTCGCCGGGACCGTGGCCGACGAGCGCTTGACCGATTGGTGAGTCCGGCGTGAGCACGTCGAAGTCTCCGCCTTTCTCCTCGCGCAGTCCCAGCAAGTAGGTCTCGGGCTCACCACCGTCATGCCGGATCGTTACGACCTTCCCCGGCTTTGCGGTCGCATCGTCATCAGCGCGGATGATCTCGGCGTTCTCGAGCATCTGGCGGATCTGTCGGACGCGCGCTTCTTGAAGGCCCTGCTGGTCCTTCGCCGCGTGGTACTCCGCGTTCTCACTTAGATCGCCGTGGGCACGGGCGCGCGCGATCTCGCCGATGATCTTCTCGCGGCCCTCGCCCTCGAGATGCGCGAGCTCCTCCTTGAGACGCTCGTATGCCTCTTGAGTTAGTGGCACTTTCTTCTCGTCGGTCACGACGGCAATCCTAAGTGGGGTTCTAGACTCCCCGAAATGCCTCGTCTGGCGAACAAGCGCTGCATAGTCACCGGCTCGGGTCGCGGAATCGGGCGCGCCGTGGCACTCGCGTTCGCGACCGAGGGCGCGCGCGTGGTGGTGAACGATGTCGATACGGCCGCCGCCGACGCGGTTGTGAAGGAGATCTCGGAATCGGGCGGAGAGGCGGTCGCGAACTATGCCGCGATCGGTGGGCTGGAGGCCGCTGATTCGCTCATCGACAGCGCGACGGAGGCCTTCGGTGGGGTCGAGGTGCTGGTGAACAACGCCGGCATCCTGCGCGACCGGATGACACACAACATGTCGGAGGAGGAATTCGATCAGGTCATCGAAGTGCATCTAAAGGGAACCTGGGCCTGTGGACGTGCGGCGATAAGACATTGGCGTCCGCTTGCAAAAGCGGAGGCAGAGGCCGGCGCGCCGACGTCGGGGCGCAAGATCATCAACGTCACATCCGCCTCGGGTCTGATCGGCTCGCCGGGTCAATCGAATTACGCAGCGGCGAAGATGGGGATCGTGGGACTGACCAAGACGTGGGCCAAGGAGCTCGGATCTCTTGCGATCAACGTCAACGCCGTCGCTCCGACGGCACTGACTGCGATGACCGAGCCGTTGCTTGCCGATCCCGATACCGCACGCGCACGTCTGGCACGTTTTCCACTCGGACGTTATGGATCGCCGGAGGAGATAGCCCACGCGTTCGTGTTCCTCGCGTCGGATGAGTCCAACTACATCACCGGTCAAGTGCTATGCGTCGACGGTGGGCTGGTGATGTAGTTGGAGCGAGCCTGGCCGTTCGAATCGCGACCGGAAGGCGGCGCGCGACCGCGCTCGCCCGCCGATTTCGTTGCCGAGCGCGGCGAGGGCACCGATGCAGTGATCGTGCGCATCGGTCTGCACGATGCGCAGCTTGTCTTGATCGACCCCGCCGGCGCATGGGAGCGGTGGGTCTACCGCTCCATGGACGAGGCGTCGGAAGTGGCCGAGAGCCTCGGCGTTGCGGTTCACGAAGGCGAGTACCCCGAAGCCGTTCGGGTGCGCATGAACAGTTACCGGCGACCGGCCGAGAGCTTTGCCGCGTCGCCGTACCCGGAACAGGGCCGCGTGGGGCCCGTGCTGCCCTACCCCGAGAACCGTCCGCGGCCCCGGGAACCACTGCCGGAGGAGTTGCCTCCCAAGTGACCGTGCCGCTGCGCGTGATCTCGTTGAGCGACGCTCTCGCGCACGAGGACGCGGCGTTGCTCGACCTTCGCCCGGTAGATGAGTACCTCGATTTGCACATCCCAGGCTCACTTGCTCTCGGCTATGAGAGCGGTCCCGGTATGGCCGGTCGCGCACGCGACTGCCTGCCCCTGGACGTGCCGCTCGTGCTGCTCGAAGACCAGCGCGCGGAAATGCTCAACGCCACCGCGGCACTCCGCGGCAAGGGCTTCACCGTTCTCGGCGTCGTTCAGGAAGCCCTGGCGAGTTGGGGATCCCTGCGCGGAGTCCCGGCTTCGACGGATGTCTACGAAGGGGAGGAACCTCCTCCCGGGACGGTTCTCGACGTGGGCGATCCCGGAGTCCGAATCGTTGAGGGAGCCCTGCGCGTCCCGGTCGAAAAGCTTTGGGCAGAGGCCGCGGGACTCGATGCCTCGGGGCGTTACGTCATTGTGGCCGGATACGGAGTGCGCGCCGGGCTCGCCGTCGGCATCCTCGAGCGCGCCGGGTTAAGGGAGCTTGTGTTCTGGAGGACGCGCGCCGCGGACTCTCTTGCGCGCGTGCCGTTGGGGGCCAGGCCCAGCTAAGCCACGCCGGCCGAAGGAAGCAGCTAGCCCTCCTCCATGCCCTTCGCGATGAGAAAACCGCGCGCCCGCTCGGTCAAGGGATAGCGGTTCACAAGCTCCCAGAATGCGTCGGAATGGTCGGCGACGACCAGATGAGCGAGCTCGTGGACGATGACGTAGTCGCGTACCCACGGCGGAAAATCCGCTAGTGCCGTCGAAAGGCGGATCGACCCTCGGTCCGGGCAGCAGGAGCCCCATCTGCTCTTCTGGTTGTCGACCCACTTGATGTCCTGGCACTTCACGCCGTCGAGATAGCGGTTACCGAGGTCCGCGGCCCGGGCCTCCAGCGCCCCGTCTCCGTTCAGCCGCTCTCGGCGGCGCCGCTGGGCCATCCGCTCGGCCATCGTCGCCACCCACCGCTGTTCGTCGGCACGGGAGAGGCGCTCGGGCAGGAAGACGACAAGGCAGTCGCCGACGATCTCCGCAGCGATCGTCTTCTTGCGGCGCTCACTGCGCCGGATCTCGATGCGATCGAACTCCTGCTCGAGGCCCGGCAGCGCCACCGGCAGGTGGTTGGCACTCACCGAGGTCATCCTAGAGAGGGTCGGCCCGAATACGCGGTTTTGTTCACGACGTACAAATGCAGGGTCGGAACTCTCGTCGGCATGCGGTGAGGGCTATCGCCGGAATCGGGGAGAATGTATTCGTAGGACAAACGAAGCAAGCAATCTCAGAGCCCCCTCCGTTCCGCCCATCCCCCCAGCGGAGGGGGCTCTTTCAATTCGTCGATGGGTCCTGCCCCCCGTCGGCCGGCTCCGCTTCGTCCCACCGGTAGGCCTTCGAACTCCGAATCAACCTCCCCGCACGGGCGCGATGAAGCGTGTCCACGGCAACCTTGCCCGCGGGTCCGAACAGCCCGCCCAGCGCCTTTTCCGCGTGCGCGTACGCCCACGACAGCTTGCTCTCCAGCCAGCCCACGAAGCGGCCCACCCGCGGCCCCCAGAGATCCCATCCACTCGAGCACGCGGGGGCGCCGTCGCTCAGAAAGTTGCGTGCCAGCGCCTGGGCTATGGGTGAGGCGACGATCTCATCGTGACCCCAAATGCCGGCCGGCGGAACTATGTGGCCGGGCTTTCCCCGCCACAGCGAGCGATCAGCCGGAACGACGAGATCGTTGGGCGTTCCGAGTGCGAGCACGCGAGTGCCGAAGGAGACGTCCTCCGTTGCCATCCAGTTCACAAGTGCGGAATCCGGGGACAGTTGGCTCACTGCCACCGACCTCGGATCCGGCACGGGGCCGCCGCGCCGCGCCCAGTGCGACAGGCCGTCGAGGACGAATCCGCCGGTAAACGTCTCGTTGTCGAGGCCCTCCACACCGCCGGCGAGTGGAGCTCCCGAATGTGGAGTCGCGAACGTCACGAGGTGCTCTACGCGCGGCAACCGCGGGTCCCATGAACGGGCCGACATTGATAGGAACGTGCGAGCTACGACGCCTCCTTGCGAATGTGCGATCAAGTCGACGGCGCGGCCCGGATGGCGTCTGGCGATCCTCGCCAGCAATTCGGCAAGTCTTCCTGCCGCGATAGTGATGTCGCCGAAGGTGTCGGTACGCGTATAGGGCGCGTGACCTCTGGGGCCGTCGGGTGAGCGGTAGGAGAAGCGATAGACCCGCCGACCGGGATAGCCGAGCGCCTCAGGACCATGCTCGTACATGGCGGCATCGACGCGGGTGCTTGTTTGGCTGCCGAGCCCCGCGACGGCGACGGCGATGTTCTCGTTCGGCGGTGCATGGGTCGCGCCCGGTGGCGGTA
>DATADF010000118.1:0-6194 GCA_036258695.1 Actinomycetota bacterium | reverse complement strand
GCTTGCCTCCGAAGTCCGGAAGAATGTAGTCGACGGGTGGGTCGAAACCACCCCACGCTCGCTTCAGCCCCGCGTTCCAGGCGGCGACGACGGCCTCCCTTCGAGTCTTGTCGAGCCACTCAACGAGGGGGATCATTCCTCCTCGTTCGATGACGGCCCACTTGTTGGGATCGGCTTCGAGGGTTCCCGCCCACTTGGCGGGATCGCTAGCGAGCGTCCTCAAACCGCCGGCAGCAGCGAACGTCGCCGTCTCGGCGATCTCCTGCCCTTCAAACTTCGCACCGGAGGCGTCCTGGAAGCTGGCCTTCACCGAGCCGCCGACCCCGTGGTATTTCGCGTCTGCGGCGACGCTTACGGTGTTCTTGACCTGATCCTCGTTCACGTTTCCCGTTGTATCGCGTTCACTCTGGAAGAACAGCTGGCCGCCGACTGTCACCGTTTTCGGCACCGCATGGCCGAAATCGTCGAAGACCCGCTTCAAGGCGTTGAACCGCTGCTCCGAAGGCTTCGCGAGGGCAGCGTCCACGGCCGCGACGAACTTCGGGGAAAGGGAGGCACACCCCTCTCGGACATGCGCACCTTCGTTCGAATCGCTGTCGGCGATGAACTCCCCAAGCGTGAGCTTGGCCATGGGATAGCGCCATAGTCCTGTCATGTACAAGCGCTTCCTCACCTGGCTCTTTGCCTGCTTCTCATCGCGCGAGGCTTGCGCCGCCACCGACGCGAACGGCGTCGCGATCGAAAGAGAGCCGTCGATGATCCGGTTGTGGACGAGGTTGTTCAGGCTCGATGTGTATGACATCGTGCTCTTGGCGCTGCTTACCAGGTTGGTGTCGAGGTAGTCGTCACCCTCCGGGACCTTCCAGACCAAGGCGGCGTGCGGCGCCCGAGCGTCTTCGTCGCCAAAGGATGTGAGCGCCTTATCGACGTGCACGCCGTGCAACGCCTTCGTAGTCTTGGCAATAACCATCCAGTCCGGCGCCGCAAATGTCTTTGGATCAGGAGAATCAACCTTCAGCGCCGATGGAATGCTGTACGTGACCTCGTCGATCTTGATCGTATCCTGAGTCAGATCGACCGTTTTTCCGGCAGGAAGCTGGGATAACGGCAGCGCGTCACGCTTTCCAGGTTTTTTCGTTGCCTCTTTCCATAGATCGAGGATTCTTTGCGCCACTCCAGGCTTGTCCTTCACGACCGTTCCGATGACCTTGTTGGCCCCGTCCTCCGTGCTCCCGAGCTCCTTGAGGTCGGTATAGCCGGCATCATCAAAGCTCCTCGCGTACGCCTGGAGGTTGGCACCGGCCAAGGCCTTTGCCAGCGGCGTCTCGATCGGCGCGGTTTCGACCGACTTCGCCGTGTCTTTCCAAAGCGCGAGTATTCGGCTCGCGATCGGCGGCTTGTCCTTCACAACGGTTGCGATGGCGGCTTTGGCCGCTTGCTCGTCGCTGCCGAGCTCCGTCAGGTCGGTGTAACCGGCATCGTCGAAGCTCTTGACGAACGTCTGCAGCCCGGCGCTGGTTAGGGCCTGCGCTAGCGGGGTGTTGATCGGCTTTTCGACGGGTTTCCCCGCGTCTTGCCACAATCTCAGTATCCGGTTCGTCACTCCGGGCTTGTTGGGCACGACCTCCCCGACCGCCTCCTTGACCGAGTCGGCGTCTCCCCCGAGGTCCATCAGGTCGGCGTAGCCGGCGTCGTCGAAGCTCTTGACGTACTGCTGCAACCCGGCGCTCGTCAAGGCCTTGGCCAGCGGTGTCTCGATTGTGATCTCCGTCCCCATGCGGCGTCCCTCCTGCGGCGGTGTGCGGACGAGCACTCTCTTCCTATGGGCACCTGGAGTCAAGCTGCGCCCGAGTTACTCGGAGTGCCGGGGGTGGGAGTCGAACCCACACGCCCCTACGGGGCAGAGGATTTTAAGTCCAATCAGTAGTAGTTCGAGCAGATGCGGCCAGATGCGAAAGTGCTGCAAGCGAAGGTTTTCCGGCCTGACGAGGATGTAGCGCAAGGAAGCCGTAGGAGACGATTCCATTACCGCTTTCGTTACCGCCCCGAGTGGTCGCGGCCCTTCGCCGGGAGGGCGATGCGGCGACGCTCCGGGCGCGTGCAACCGCCGCCTCCCGGGCGCGGCTCGTTCTGCGGATTTTGTTAAGTCGAAAGCGGTGCGTTCATGCCGGATTGCGGCATTCAGGCGTTGTCCTTGAACCCAAACCTCCCAAACCGCGGCGCCCTTTCCCTGAGCGTCTCCCACGTAGAGCCATCGTGCCGTGCGCGGAATGGGCGTTTCAGTGCAAACCCCGCCAGTTACTGATACGCCGGCTACCTGCATTGAGCACTGTGATACGAACGCGTAGAGTCGCACGTGGCACCGCGATGAACCGCGTGCGCACCGAGTCGACAACCCGTTGGCGGGACATTCGAACGACCGCCTTCATCTTGATCGTCGCCGGGGCGATCGCGCAACCGGCAGCCGGGTCGTTTCCTGGGGGTCGCAACGGAAAGATCGCGATCGAGGACTTAGGAACGGCGTACGGAGTCGTCGCGACTGTAAACCCAGACGGAACGGCGCTCAGGCGCTTTTGCGTGCCGGCCCAGGGCTGCGCCCAGGAGTTCGGCCCCGCCTGGTCGCCGAATGGTCGCCGGCTCGCCTTCTCGAGCGACGCGGCTGGCTTTGAGCACCGGATCTGGTCGGCGCGCGTGGACGGAAGCGAACGGCGTCGTCTGACGACGCTCGTGGGCCAAGATCCCGCGTGGTCACCCGACGGCTCCGAAATCGTCTTCGGCGTCGATGCGTTCGGCTTCCAGACCGACCTCTACATCGTCCGCGCCGATGGGACGAACCTTCGGCGACTCACCGCAACGCGCGCGGTCAACGAGTCACAGCCGGACTGGTCGCCGGAGGGCTCGCGCATCGCGTTTCGAAGCGAAGCGTCTGACGGCGAACCTCGGAGGAGGGGCGTCGAGCTGATCAACGCTGACGGAACTGGGAGGGTCGAACTTGCCCATGCCGGGTACGAAGGAGCGCCCCCTTCCTGGTCGCCGGACGGAACCCAGATTGCGTTCGAGAAGGAGGGACGCATCGCGATCGCGCGCGTGGACGGTACGGCGGTACGGCGGCTCGTCGCCGCCGATAGCAATGTCCTCGCCTGGTCTCCGGACGGAACGAAGATCGCGTTCAGCAAGGGCGAGCGCGGGATAGCGGTCGTGGACGTGAACACCGGAGTCGTTACGCCAGTTTTTCAGGGTGGGAGACCCGCCGCCGATTCATGGCAACCCGTCAACTGCACAATCACCGGCACCCCGGCGCCAGACACGCTGACGGGAACGCCCGCTCCCGACGTCATCTGCGGCGAGGGAGGCGACGACACGATCCGCGGCGTGGGGCGTGAGGACTTCCTCTACGGGGACGCAGGCGACGACGTCATCTATGCGACAGGTGCGGGTGAAATCGTCCAGGGCGGAGACGGCGACGACGTCCTCTACGGGACCGCGGGGCGGAACACGCTCGAAGGCGGTGCGGGGAACGACATCCTCTACGGCCGTGGCGGCCGGGACTTCCTGAGCGGCGGTCATGGCGACGACCGCATCCGCGCGGGCCCGGGCAACGACACCGTTCTCGCCGAGCAAGGCGCGGACTACGTCTCCGCGGGCGCCGGAGACGATGTTGGTGGCGGTGGCCCCGGTACGGATCTCGTCACAGGAGGCCGCGGGAGTGACCGGGTAAGAGGCAGCCGCGGGAACGACCGTGTCCGGGGCGGGCCAGGCGATGACGTCGTCTCGGGCGGGGCTGCGCGAGATCTGCTGGGCGGCGGCAGCGGTGACGACCAGCTACACATGGAGGACGGTCGCCGCGACTTCGGCATCGGCGGGCCCGGGCGGGACTGCGCCATCTTCGATGTCCGGTTGGACCGCGTTCGAAGCGCCACTGACTGTCGGCCCCGGGGACCAAGGGACGACAGGCTGACCGGCCGCTACGTACGCAAGGCGACCTACGTGCGGGAACGACATGAAACCGTGCGCTGATGGGCGCGGTCGGCGGTGCGAGCGCGTTCCCGCGGCGCCGAGCGACCGCGGCGAGCGAGCATTGAAGAGGCGCAGGATCGTCTTGTTCGCGCTGGTCGCTGTTGCTGCCCCTGCGCCGACTGCGGCTGCCGCAACTGCATATGTTTCGATCGAAGACATCCCTGCCGACGAGGCGGATCCAGGCGAGGAAAACCAGGTACAGATGGCCCGGGCGCGGAGCGGGTGGACGATTTCAGACTCCGGAGCTGTGATCCGCGCGCGGCGGGGCTGTACGCGGGTCGACGATCATCGCGTTGGTGCGCCGGGTCGGACCGCCATGCGGAGGCCGACCTTGAAGACCTCGACGACAGGGCGATCGCTCTTCGCGGCGGCCTCGGAATCGTCGGAGGGGACGGAAACGACCCCAGGGTTTCTAGAGACGGGCGCTCTCGAGTAGCACGACCCAACCTAGAAGGCCCCAGACGCGGCCTTCAGTTCCTGCGACTTCCGCCGTAGCCGTTCAATTGTCGGAAATTCAACCCGCTCGATCCGAGCTATGTCAGCAAGTGTGTCGTTGGCAGCTCGTCTGCGACTCATCCCTTGCGCGTAGATCGCGGCAGCCAGTGCTATCCCGGCTAGAAAGATAATCGGCTTGACCCAGATGGGACCAAGAAAGATCGCACAAACGACCGAAAGTGCAAGAAACGGTAGGAAGATCGCGAAGCGAAACTCAGCTTCGGACTGTATGCGGTCCACTGTTGCGAATAAGTCTGATTCTTTCCCAATCAGCCGCCGCGCGAGCAGCGGCATCTCTTCAATCAACGCGCGGTGCATTGAATTGAGGCTTATGTACCAGACGTTCCGATATGAGAATGTCCCACTGCCGGTCTCTTCATAAATGGCGATCGGATCCATCTCGACCTCGCGCACCGCTTCGCGTGCGTCTTTACCAGACGACCAGCCCAAAGACGCTCCAAGGCCTTGCGCATTAGCGTACCACCACTTCTCATCAATCCCCGGAATTGTTCGCACCTCGCGCAGGGTCTCCTCGGCTTTGTCACGGAGTACCACGTCTGCCGTAAATGAAAGCGGTCGCCCCCAAGTCAAACCGACAAACGTCTCCTCGAATGGATCGGGTGGAGATGCGTGCGTATGCGACTGTACCAGTTGATGCGATACCGCTTCCGAAAGGGAACCGACAATATATGCAACGAAACTCAATGCAACGGCGAGGCCAATACCGCTGGCGAAATTGGTCAGGTCATAGACCGCTTCCACAACGCCACCGGCCTCCGTGCGGCTCGGCACGGCGTCGTGGAACGTAAGCCATGCCGCGAAGAGCCACAGGTAACCAGCGGCAAGTGGTGCCCTGAGATCACGAATGCCGGGTAGGAGGTTCGCAAGCACGCGCCTTGATTCAACTGTCACGCGCGCGCAACGTCAACGTGGCCGGCGCTGCTCCGCTCCGCGGCCAGCACACCGGGAGCTTCCCGCGACAGACAGCCGGGAGCGCGGAGTAGGCGCTTAGGCTTCTCCAGCCGCGGCCCGACCGCTCTGACGGTCTTTGCGTATGACCCACTGAGCGGCGCGGGGTCGTGATTCTACGATTGCTCCGTGGACAGTCGGACGGACTCAAGGGCGGCGGCAAGGCGCCGCCTAGCAGGAGTTTCCTCGATGCCGGGGGTGGGAGTCGAACCCACACGCCCCTACGGGGCAGAGGATTTTAAGTCCCCCGCGTCTACCGTTCCGCCACCCCGGCGCGCGGCGCTTAGGTTCCGGGCGCTAAGTCCTCGGGCTCGAAGCCCTCTTCGGGCCCCTTATAGCGATAGTCGTCGCGGAAGTCGGAAAACGTGCCCTCGTCGAAGGTCGAGCACGTCATGAGCTGGCGCCAAGCCGTCACCGCGATCTTGTCCTGAAGCCCGGCGGCCTGCCGGTTTTCCGGAAGCGGCGCGATCAGGATCCCGTTCGGGCTCTCCTGGTACCAGTCGACGATCTCGTTCACGGCCTCCTCCGGGATCTCGCTCCCGTACTGGACCACGATGCCGCCGTGCTCGAGGTTGTGGATGAGGTGAACCTGCGGCACCGGCTCGCCGTAGACGTTCCAGATCGCCCACTGCGGGTCGTGCCACCCGCTCGTCGCCGGGAAGGAGTTGTACTCGAAGTTCCTCGGCGGCCTTTGCCGCCCCGTGATGTGAGCA
>DATADF010000117.1:0-15448 GCA_036258695.1 Actinomycetota bacterium | reverse complement strand
CCTCGGGTAATCCGACGTGGGCCTGCTTTGCAACCTTGCCCTTGGAAAACACAGCCTCCATTAGAGGTTTCCTCTCGCCGCCTGCTCGCGTTCGATGGCCTCGAACAAAGCCTTGAAGTTGCCGGCGCCGAAACCTCTGGATCCGTGCCTCTCGATCACTTCGAAGAACACCGTCGGGCGGTCCTGAACCGGCTTCGTGAAGATCTGCAAGAGATAGCCATCCTCATCTTTGTCCACGAGGATCCCGTTGCGCTGCAGGGCCGCGACTTGATCGGATATCTCAGGTACGCGCTCTCGGGCATCGTCGTAATAGTTGTCGGGAACGCGTAGGAATTGGACCCCTCTTTCGCGCATCGACTCAACGGTTGACACGATGTCCTCTGAATTCATCGCGATGTGCTGAACGCCGGGCGTCTTGTAGTACTCGAGGTACTCCTCGATCTGCGACTTCCGCTTCCCTTCCGCGGGCTCGTTGATCGGGAACTTGATCTTGCCCTCCCCGTCCCACACGACCTTGGACATGAGGGCGGAATAATCGGTGGAGATCTCCTCATCCGAGAAGTGCCGCAGCTCGGTGAAGCCCATGATGGTTTCGTAGAAACGAACCCACTCGTTCATCTTGCCAAGCTCGACGTTGCCGACGACGTGGTCGATCGAGCGCAGGCCATAGCCCGGCGCGTCCGGTGACGGGTCCTGCGAATCGGTGACGGCAATGAACCCGGGAAAGAAAACCCCTGAATAGTCACGACGACTAACGAGTGAGTGGATCGTCTCGCCATACGTGGCGATCGCCGCCCGAACAATCTTGCCGTATTCGTCCTCGTAGACCTCGGGCTCGGAGATTCCCTTCGCCCCCCGCTCGATTGCGACGCGATAAGCCTCCTCCGCATCCGGGACTCGCAGCGCGACATCGTGAACCCCGTCGCCGTGACGATGGACGTGATCCGCGATTGGGCTCTCAGGTGCTAGTGCACCGGTGAAGACGAAGCGGATGTCTCCCTGGCGAACGCACCATGACACCTGGTCCCGCGTGCCGGTCTCCAAACCCATATATGCGATAGGCGTGAAGCCCAGCGCCTTGTAGTAGTGAGCGGCTTGCTTGGCATTGCCGACATAGAACTGGATGTAGTCGATCGCCAAGATCGGAAAGGAATCCTCGCGGGACACGCCTACCTCCTCCACTTCCTTTGTCATTGGTTGCTACCCAGTCGGGCCGGCCAACGGCCCGCCATAACCGATGCAGTAGTGCCGGAATTAAGGATAGACGGAGGACTTCTTGCTAGCGCCCCCGAAACACGGGTTCCTGTTTCTCGAAGAAGGCCCGCACGCCGGCGAGATGGTCTTCGGTATGTCCTGCCTCACTTTGGGCCTTTATCTCGAGCTCGAGTTGTTGGTCCAAGGAACGTTCCGTGGCGCCGTTGAGGAGGCCCTTGCACAGCGCGAATGCACGTGTGGGACCGGAGGCGAACCTCTGGGCAGCTTGACGCCAGGTCGCCTCGAATGCCTCGGTCGCGGCGACTTCGTCGAACACACCGCAGGCCAGAGCATCCTCCGCCGAGAGCGCCTCGCCGGTGACGGCGAGATTGAAGGCGCGCGCCGTCCCGATCATCTTCGAGAGGAACCAGAGCGCGCCCGAATCCGGCACAAGGCCAACTTTGATAAAGGCGAGGATCAGACGGGCCTTGTCAGATCCGACTCGGTAGTCGCACGCGAGAGCGAGGCTCGCGCCCGCGCCCGCCGCTACCCCGTTGACCGCAGCAATTATCGGCTTCGGTGCTGCACGAATCGCGCGGATTAGAGGGTTGTAGCGATCGCGCAGCGTGGTCCCAAGATCCGGAGCTCGCCCGGCCGAGTAGTCGTCCGCGAGAGGGCCGAGGTCCTCGCCGGCGCAGAATGCGCGCCCTGCCCCCGTGATGACAATGCAGCGGATCTCGGGGTCGTCGGCCGCGTCCGAAACGCCGTCGATCAGCTCCCGGCCGAGCGCGTCGTCGAAGGCATTGAGCACATCGGGACGATTCAGGGTAAGGACACAGATACCGCCGCTCTTTTCACTGTCAACGCCCACCGGGCGACGTTACCCCTCGCCCGGTGCCGCTTCAATCTCCGAGCGGGCGCCATCGTGATCGATCTTTTCTACGGCGAGTACGCGTTCCACGAGGTCTAGAAGGTCTCTGCTGTTGCGGTCGACGATCTGGATGAAGTGCTCCTGGTCCTCGGGCCGCATTCCTTCGCCGTAGCGTCGCAAGGTCTGGACTGCTCCGATGATCGAATTCAATGGGGTCTTGATCTCGTGCGTCACCGTCGCAAGGAAATCGCGCCGACTGCGGTCCATTTCCTCGAGACGTTGCATCCGAAGGCGCTCTTGTAGTACGAGCTCGTGAAGCTTCCTCAGGTTGCCCTCGACGTGCACCACGTAGAGCAAGACCGCGGGGACGAGACCCCCCACTAGGGCCACCACCACATGCAGAGGCAAATCGGTAAACGGCAGACCGGGGAACCGCTCCCGACCTAAGAGCGCGAAGGCGATTGCAATTGCTGCCGTTCCGATCACGGCGATCGCCAGGAACCAGAGTTGGATACGGCGGCGATCGAGATCCGAAAAGCGCGTTCGGTCGACCGACTGGCCTGCCGCGGCGCGCGCGGCCGGGTCCGCCAGAGTTTCCTCGGCGATCAGCTCTTTTCTGTCCATTGAGCCGGCTCCCCCGCGAGTTCAAGACTCTCGAGAACATGCTTACTGCGCAACTCATCCGCGGGGATCCGAACCGGATAACGCGACGAGAAACACGCCGTGCAGAAACTATCTGGCGGAAGCTCTGTGGCCGCAAGCATCCCATCGTGGGATAGATAGGCAAGGGAATCGGCAGCGATGTGCTCGCGAATTCCCTCGACATCCAGTCGGGACGCAATCAGCTCGTCTTGATCGGGCATGTCGATGCCGTAGAAGCACGGCCAACGAATCGGCGGGGACGAGATACGCATATGCACCTCGCGCGCTCCGGCGTCACGGAGCATGGCGACGATCTGCTTGGTCGTGTTCCCTCGAACGATCGAATCGTCGACCACCACGAGACGCTTGCCGGCGATCACCTCGCGCAGAGGATTCAGCTTCATGCGAATCCCCTGCTGCCGCATAGCTTGAGTCGGCTCGATGAAGGTGCGGCCGACATACCGATTCTTGACGAAACCCTCGCCGTAGGAAACGCCCGACGCCTGTGCAAATCCCTGGGCCGCCGGCACCCCGCTGTCCGGAACGGGCATTACCAGCTCCGCCGTCGCGGGTGACTCCTCTGCCAAGCGCTGACCCATGCGGTAACGCGACGCATAGACGTTCTGCCCCATGAGAGTCGAGTCGGGACGCGCGAAATACACATGTTCGAAGACACAGGCGGAGCTCTGAGCCGGCGCAAACCTAGTGCTGCGCAGCTCACCTCGATCGATGGTGATCATCTCGCCCGGCTCTACATCGCGGATGAAGCGGGCTCCGAGTAAGTCCAAGGCACAGGTCTCGGACGCCACGATCCACCCGTTATCTCCAAGCCGACCAATGCACAGTGGTCTGAACCCATGCGGGTCGCGGGCAGCGAAGACCCGCGCCTCGTCCATGATCGTGAATGAAAACGCGCCGATGAGCTTCGGCAATGTTTCGAGGATCGCCGACTCCATGTCGCCGCTGTTGACCCGGGCCATATAGCCGGCCACTAGATCGGTATCGGATGTGGAGGGCACGCGAGCCTTTCCACGAGTCGGGTCGCCACCGGCTTCGGTGAGGAGACGTTTGAGCTCGACCGAGTTCACGAGGTTCCCGTTGTGCGCCAGCGCGACCTGACCCCGGGCCGAGCTCTTGTAAGAGGGCTGAGCGTTTTCCCACGTGGTCGACCCGGTTGTGGAGTAACGCGTGTGGCCTATGGCCAGATGACCGCGCAGGCTGTTGAGAGTGGTCTCATCGAAGACCTGTGAGACGAGACCGAGTTCCTTGTAAACGACGATCGAATCGCCGTCCGAGATCGCTATCCCCGCGGACTCCTGACCGCGATGCTGCAAGGCGTAAAGGGCGTAATAGGTGAGCCGGGCGACATCCTCCCCGGGCGCATAGACGGCGACGACGCCACAGGCGTCACGAGCTTCCCCGGCCACTAGTCCATGGTAGCCGACAGGGATGCCGGCAACGTCTGTTCGTAAACGTTTTGGGCGTCGGACAACGAGACCGCGACGCTCCCGAAGCTCAATTGATCTCCTCCAACAGTTCCGATGACGCGCGCTGCGACTGAGAACTCCTCCGCAAGTGCCAGAACGACGGTCGTGTCACCGGGCGCGCAGCTGACGATGGCGCGAGCAGGAGTCTCGGCAAACAAGAACGCATGCTCTGGATCATCTCCAACATCCACCGTGAAACCAATGTTCCCCGCGAGAGCCGATTCGGCGAGCGTGATCGCCAAGCCCCCGGACGAGATGTCGTGAGCCGACCGCAGTAGGGATGTAGTCGCGGCCCTCTCGAGCATCCGCTGCAGAGCGATCTCAGCGGCTAAGTCGAGATGGGGCGGCCGTCCGGCAATTGTCTTGTTGACGATCTTGGCGAACTCGCTGCCGCCGAAATCTGCAGGGTCGGTCGTACCCAGAAGGACGATCTCGTCTTCAGCACTCTGGAACCTGTGCCCCAGGGCCAGACTCACATCCGGCAAGGCGCCCAGCATTCCAATCACCGGAGTGGGGTAGATCGGTCGGCCGTTCGTCTCGTTGTAGAAGGAAACGTTGCCGCCCACCACCGGGGTGTCGAGCTCGCGGCAGGCGTCGGAGATCCCGCGAACGGCCTCCGCGAACTGCCACATCACTTCGGGCTTCTCGGGGCTTCCGAAGTTCAGGCAATTAGTGACGGCTACCGGCTTTGCACCGACACAGGCTACGTTGCGAGCGGCTTCCGCGACCGCCAGCCGCGCACCCTCATAGGGATCCAGATAGCAGTAGCGCGCGGGCCCGTCCACGGAGACCGCCACACCGACCGGGCCGCCGCGGAGACGAATCACAGCTGCATCCCCTCCGGGAGGTCGCACCGTTCCCAAAAAGATCATGTGGTCGTACTGCTCCCAGATCCATCTCTTCGAGCAGATGCCCGGGGAGCCCAGGACCGCCAGAAATGCCTCTTTCAGATCCGCAGGTGCATCGGCGCCGGGCTCCTCAGCATTCAGACGATCGAGCCACCCCGGCCTTGCCATCGGTCGTTCGTAGATGGGTGCCGCCTCCGCAAGGGCGTCTACCGGAACATCGGCCTCGATCTCGCCATTGGCCGATGCCCGCAACCTGCCGGAATCGTCGAGCCGTCCAATCTGGCGCGCATCCAGCCCCCATCGCGAGGTGACTTCCGCGACCGCGTCGACATCCTCGGGGCGCACGATGAGAAGCATTCGCTCCTGAGACTCCGAGATCATCACTTCGAACGGCTCCATCCCAGGCTCACGACGATGCACGTTGTCAATGTCCACGACTATGCCGGTGCCACCCTTGGAGGTCATCTCGGATGTAGGGCATGAGATGCCGCCCGCTCCGAGATCCTGACAGGCCACGACCAGCCCGCGGGCGATCAGCTCTAAGGTCGCCTCGATCAGCAGCTTTTCGGTAAACGGATCGCCGACCTGTACCGACGGCCGCTTGCTCGCCGATGTCTCGTCGAACTCCGCAGAGGCGAGGACGCTGGCCCCACCGATACCATCACGGCCCGTCGCGGATCCGATCAGGATTGCAAGATCACCAGGGCGCTCCGCTCGGCCGTGCATGAGCTTCGTCTCGATCACGCCGAGGCACGCGACATTGACCAGCGGATTCTCCGAATAGCAATCCTCGAACAACGCCTCTCCGCCGACCGTCGGCACTCCAATGGAGTTGCCGTACGAGGAGATCCCGTGAACTACGCCCTCGACCAGGTAGGCATTACGCGCTTCGTCTACGGGACCGAACCGCAACGAGTCCAAGAGGGCGACAGGCCGAGCACCCATCGAGAGGATGTCTCTCACGATTCCGCCGACGCCGGTGGCTGCTCCGCTCGCGGGCTCAACGAAAGAAGGGTGATTGTGGGACTCGATCTTCCACGCCACGGACACCCCCGGCGCGATCCCGATTACGCCCGCGCCCTCACCCGGACCGACCAGCACGCTCTCTCCCGAAGTCGGAAGGCGACGCAAGTGCACGCGGCTCGACTTATAGGAGCAATGCTCGCTCCACATGACCGAGAACATCGCGAGCTCCGTATACGTGGGCTCGCGTCCCAGGATCTCCTCGATCTGAGCGAGCTCCGAGTCGGTGAGACCGAGTTCCTGGTGGACGGCACGCGACGCGCTCACGGCCGTCGTTTTAGACCTTCAGAGCAGATGCCACGTGTGCGAGCATCGAGCCGAAGATCTTGGCACCATCCTCTGACCCCAGCATCGTCTCGCACGCCCTCTCGGGGTGCGGCATCAACCCGAGGACGTTGCGCTTGTCGTTCACGATCCCCGCGACATCGTCGAGCGAGCCGTTCGGGTTGCCGACGTACCTGAAGACAATCTGGTCGTTCGCTCGCAGGCGTTCGAGCTCCGCGGCACTGCAATACCAGTTGCCCTCGAAATGATTAATTGGGATCCGCAACACTTCTCCCGGAATGGCCTGCGAGGTGAAGGGTGTGTCGACGGTCTCGACACGCAGATCGACCCACTTGCAGAGGAACTTGAGCTGCGCGTTTTTGCGCAGAGCGCCCGGAAGCAGCCCGGCCTCACAGAGGATCTGAAAGCCATTGCAAATGCCGATCACGAGTCCGCCGCTCTCAGCATGATCTCGGACGGCCGCCATGATCGGTGAAAACCGAGCCAAGGCTCCCGTACGCAGGTAGTCGCCGTGCGCAAAGCCACCCGGAAGGACGACTATGTCTGTGGGGGGAAGCTCGGTTTCCGAGTGCCAGACACGCGTTGTATCCGCCCCGAGCAGTTGGAGCGAGCGTTCGCAATCTTGCTCGCAGTTCGAGCCGGGGAAAACCACGATCGACACCCTGCCGCTCATGTGAGCTCGACCTCGTATGCCTCGATCACCGGATTCGCAAGGAGACGCTCGCACATCTCTTCGACGAGAGCGCGCGCCTCGGAAGGCGACGTTGCATCGAGCTCGAGCGTTATTCGCTTCCCGACTCGAACGTTGCGCACTCCCGAGTATCCGAGAGCCGGAAGGGCCCGCTCGATCGTCTGGCCCTGCGGGTCGGCAACACCGTCCTTGAGAGTCACGTTCACGCGCGCCGCGAAACTCATGCGGCCCCGCCCAACCCCCGCGAGATCAACGCCAGGAGTAGGACTGTCGCGATCGACAGAGACACCGCGGCCGCGGTAACTCCGATTGCCCGGGGGCCGCGGTGCTCGATCACGACCGTCAGGCCCTTGTAAAACAACCACAAGGACCATGCCGCTAATGCCGTTCCTGCCGTAATCGACAGAGCGGCCCAAAGCTTCGCCAACGGGTCGACCAGGCGTTCGCTTGTAAACGATTCGGGACCGACAATCAGGAGGTCGAGCGGGAGAAGAAAGGCAAGGCCCAGCACCTGAGGGAAGAGCGCCAATCCCCACACGGAGCGCAACACCGGTCGGGATGGCTTCACCGAGCCCGGGGACAGGATGCGAATAGCGGTGGGGCCGAGCAAACCCCAGAGCTGCTGGAGACCGAGCCCAATTAGGCCGGTCAGCACGAACGACGCGACTAGGAAATCCCAGCGGAAATCGGCGGCCGCGACCTCGCGCAGGTTCAACAGCGATGCCAGGCGCAACCACAGCAGACCCAGCGCGCCGAATCCGAGCACCGCGACGACGCCGGGCGCGAATCCTTCGGTTGGACGACGCCCGGCCTGTTCCCGGCGCTGAGCGGCCCTCGCCGCGGCGGCAAACCCAGCCTCTGGCGTCAGTAGCACGGCCCTCAGCGTGGGCCCGACCCGCGGCCTCGCCGCGGTCCGGCTCACGGCCGCATCGCTCATCGGCCCACTTCCTGGAGCCACCCATCGAAGGGGCTCCCGGTGACTCGCTCGTATGCATCGATATAGCGCTGCCGCGTTGCCTCCACGACCTCGCCGGGTAGGTCGGGTGGCGGGGGTTCGTGGTCCCACCCGGTCGAGTCGAGCCAGTCTCGTACGTACTGCTTGTCGAACGACGGCTGAGATCTTCCCGGCGCGTATTCGTCCGCGGGCCAAAACCGGCTTGAGTCCGGAGTCAGGACCTCGTCGATCAGGATGACCTCGCCGTCGACCTCGCCGAATTCGAACTTCGTGTCGGCGATGATGACGCCACGCTCGTATGCCTGCGCGGCGGCATGGCTGTAGATGTCCAATGCATAGGTGCGGGCGGCCTCGTACGCGGACGCACCGACGATGTCCGCCGCCGTGGACTCCGTAATGTTCTCGTCGTGCCCTGTCGTCGCTTTGGTCGCGGGAGTGAGGATCGGCTCCGGCAGTTTGGAGGACTCCACCAAGCCCTCGGGTAGTCGATGCCCGCACACCTCGCCCGTGCTGCCGTATTCCTTCCACCCACTGCCCGACAGATATCCGCGGACGACGAATTCGACCGGCAAAGGTCTCGCTCGCCTACACAACATCGCGCGGCCCGGGAGGTCCTCCATACCGATATCCGGGAGGTCGCTCGCGGATACCGAGATCAGATGGTTGGGGCACATCCCCTCGGTCTCTCGAAGCCAATAGGTCGATAGACCCGTCAAAACCTTGCCCTTGTCGGGTATCAGTTGCGGCAGTACTACGTCGTAGGCACTTATCCGATCGGAGGCCACCAAAAGCAATTGGTCGTCGCCGATCGCGAACAGTTCCCGAACCTTGCCCGACCCGATATGCGCACTCTGTTTTGTCACAGCTGTTCCAGCCTCCCAAAGATCACGTCTACCTTGGCCAAGTACGGACCCACGTCAAAGCAAGCTTCGATCTCGTCGGGCTCCAGATGAGCCGTCACATCTGGATCCGACTTGAGCAGCTCGGCGAGGGGTCTGCCCTCGTCCCATGCTGCCATCGCGTTTCGCTGCACCAGGGCATAGGCCGCTTCGCGCTGCAAGCCCTTGGTTAGAAGCTGAGTCAGAACAGTTTGGGAATGAACCAACCCCTCAGAAGCCTCGAGATTCATAAGCATTCGCCGCGGGTTCACTGTCAGACCGTCGACCACCCAGCGCATGCGGTCGAGCATGTAGTCGAGCAAGATCGCCGCATCTCCCAAAGTCACGCGTTCCACCGAGGAATGGGAGATGTCACGCTCGTGCCACAGGGCGATGTTCTCCATGCCGGTGAAGGCATAGGCCCGCAGCAGCCGGGCGAGCCCGCAGATCCGCTCACAAACGATGGGATTTCGCTTGTGGGGCATCGCGGACGAGCCCTTTTGACCGGCAGCAAATGGTTCCTCGACCTCTCGCACTTCCGTACGTTGCAGATGCCTGATCTCCGTCGCGAATCGTTCGAGCGAGGCCCCCGTGATCGCGATCGCAGCCAACCACTCCGCGTGTCTATCGCGAGCCAC
Source organism: Actinomycetota bacterium (assembly GCA_036258695.1). GTDB lineage: Bacteria > Actinomycetota > CADDZG01 > CADDZG01 > WHSQ01 > DATADF01. Next base: position 5,936 of record DATADF010000117.1, on the reverse strand, counting down.
GACCTGTGTTGCGGCGTCCTCGACTCGCAAGCCGAGGCGCTCGCACACATAGCTCTCGATCTCGGGGTCCAGTTGCGAGTAGGAGCCGACAGCGCCGGACAGCTTGCCGATCGAGACGGCATCGCGCGCCGAGCGCAGCCGCTCTCGATCCCTCGCCAGCTCGAACGCCCAGCCGGCCAGCTTCAGCCCGAAGGTCGTGGGTTCGGCGTGAACGCCATGCGTCCGACCGGCCATCACCGTGGTGCGGTATTCCTCCGCTTTCCGTCTGATTGTCTGAAAGAGCAGGCCCACGCCCTCGATCAACAGGTCGCTCGCGTCGCGCAGGGCCACTGCGGTCGCGGTGTCGAGAACGTCGGATGAAGTCATTCCGTAATGGAGGTGACGTCCGACCTCACCGGTGTTCTCACGGACGTTCTCGATGAACGCCACGACGTCGTGATGCCGCTCTGCCTCGATCTGCTCGATACGAGCGGGGTCGAACTGGGCCTTCTCCTTAAGGACGCTCAGGTCCTCGAGCGGAACCTCCCCCCGGCGGGCCCGCGCCTCGACGGCCAGTAGCTCGATGTCCAGCCAGCGTTGGAACTTCGATTGCTCCGAGAAGATGCCGGCCATCTCAGGCCGGCTGTAACGGGGTATCACCTATCTATCCTATCGAGGCGCTCCGTGACTTCTGTGTCATCCGACGCAACACGCGCGACAAATTTCACGCCGCGAAAATCGAACGCGACCGCGCGCGGAGCCCGGCTAGAGCTTTAGTCCTTCCGCCAGCTCGCGCTTGAAGTTCCGCAACGCCTCCCGGATTCCCTCATCGGCGGTCGCGATGATCTGGGCGGCCAAAACGGCCGCGTTCTTTGAACCCCCAATCGCGACCGTGGCAACCGGCACCCCCGGAGGCATCTGCACACAGGAGTACAGGGCATCGGCTCCGGCTAAGCCCTCCTGGTAGAGCGGTACTCCGATGACGGGCAGTGGTGTATGCGCGGCGACGACGCCGGGCAGGTGAGCCGCCAACCCGGCACCCGCGATGATCACCTTGAGCCCGCGCTCCACAGCCGAGCGTGCGTATTCGCTGACGCGGTCAGGTGAGCGGTGGGCCGACATGACCTCGATCTCCCAGGGAATCCCGAAACGGTCCAGGACCACCCCGGCCTTCTCCATGGTGGGCATGTCCGACTGAGAACCCATCACGATTCCCACGAGAGCGCTCATAGGGCGCGCCTTTCCACGGCCTCCGCTCGCGCCGCGATATCGGACCGCATGTGTCGGCCCTCGAATCGGATCTCGCCCGCGGCCGCGTATGCCCTGGCCCGAGCTCCGGCGATCGAAGTGTCCAGTGCGGCCACGGTCAGCACGCGTCCGCCCGCAGTGACGACCCGACCGTTGTCCAATGCCGTCCCAGCGTGAAACACCAATGCTCCATGGGCAATCGCTTCCTCTATCCCATCGATCGGAAATCCGGTTTGGTGGTCTCCCGGATACCCACCCGACGCGATTACAACCACCACACAAGCATCCGGGGTCCAATCCAGCTTCAGGCCCTCGAGCTCGCCCGTCGCGCTCGCGAGACAGACCTCGCCGAAGTCGCTCGTGAGACGCGGAATCAAGGCCTGGGTCTCCGGATCGCCGAAGCGCGCATTGAACTCGACGACCTTGGGGCCTTTTGCCGTAAGGGCGAGGCCCGCATAGAGAGCGCCCACGAAAGGGCAGCCCATAGTCGCGAGTGTGCGCACCATGGGCTGCAGGATCTCCTCAACTACACCGTCGGCAACTCCAGGAGGACAATCCGGCACCGGGCTGTACGCCCCCATGCCACCGGTGTTCGGCCCCGCGTCGTCATCGAGCGCGCGCTTGAAGTCTTGGGCCGGCTCGCACGGCAGCACATGCTCTCCATCGGAGAAACAAATGAGTGACGCCTCCGGGCCGTCCAGGTGCTCCTCGATGACAACACTGGATCCGGCCGCTCCGAACACACCACGCTCCAGCCGATCTCTGACGGCCTCGATTGCCTGATCCCGATCGGCCGTGACGGCCACCCCTTTTCCTGCCGCCAGGCCGTCTGCCTTAACCACGTAGGGGGGGCCGAACCGGTCCAACGCCGCGATTGCGTCTCCGACTTCATCGCACCGCTCCCACTCCCCGGTCGGGACTCCGGCGGAGTCCATGACCTGTTTGGCAAACGACTTCGACCCCTCGAGACGAGCAGCTTTCGCATCGGGGCCGAAGACGGCAACCCCCTCTTGACGCAGAGAATCGGCGACCCCCGCTACGAGGGGGGCCTCCGGGCCGACGACGACGAGCTCAACTCCCAGCCTCTGGACGGCAGCGAGTACCTCGGACGGGTCCTCGGCCTTCCCACTAAGAAGCTCGCACAGCTCGCCGATCCCGGGATTGCCCGGCAGCGCGAACAGTTCACCGACGGTGTCGGAACGGCTGAGTGCCCATGCCAGAGCGTGCTCTCGCCCTCCGGAGCCGAGTAGGAGCGTCCTCACGAAGCCGTCTTTATCGCGGGCGTGCGCGAGCGGCTACCGTCGAAGTGCACTACTTCGTCGCGGCGCGGGCCGACGGAGACCCATGTCACCGGCACGCCGACGAGATCCCGAATCGCCTCGACATATGTGGACGCCTCCGAGGGCAGGTCGTCGACACTTCGGGCGGACGCGATCGACGAAGACCAGCCCGGGAACTCACGGTAAATAGGGCGACACTTGTTGAAGATCGTCTGGTGCGGAGGGAATTCCTCGTACGTGCGACCCTCGAACTCATACGCGACGCAAACCTTGATCGTCTCGAATTTTGACAAGACATCCAGCTTTGTAACGACCAGTTCGGTGAGGGAGTTGATACGAGCGGCGTAGCGAGCGGCGACCGCGTCAAACCAACCGCACCGCCGCTTGCGGCCCGTAGTAGTGCCGTACTCCTGGCCCGCCTCGACAAGAATCTCCGCGTCGGCGGGGTCCGCCTCCGAGGGGAACGGCCCAGATCCCACTCGAGTGCAATAGGCCTTCGAGATCCCGATGATCCGTTCGATGTCGCGCGGTCCCACGCCGGCCCCAGCACACGCACCGCCCGCGACGGGATTTGAGGACGTGACGAATGGATACGTGCCGTGGTCCAGGTCGAGCATGGTGGCCTGCGCGCCTTCGAACAGCACGGTCTTCCCGTTATCGAGCGCCTTTTGGACGACGAGCGCGGTCTCGGTGATGTGCGGACGTAGTCGCTCCCCGTAACTCGTGTACTCCTCCTGGATCGCGTCCTGGTCGAGTGGGAGCCGCCCATACACGCGCGTCAACAGCAGGTTCTTTTCCTTGATCGCGACCTCCAGCTTCTGACTGAAGATCTTTTCGTCTAGCAGATCCTGCACGCGCAGCCCTATCCGGGCGGCTTTATCGGCGTACGCGGGCCCAATCCCGCGTTTCGTGGTTCCCAGGCGATTGCTTCCAAGCCGCCGCTCGGTGACTTTGTCGAGTTCAAGGTGGTAGGGCATGATCAGATGGGCATTCCCCGAGAGCAACAGCTTGCTCGTGTCGATGCCACGATCTTCGAGAGTCTCCATCTCCTCGATCAACACCTGTGGGTTGACGACGACCCCCGCCGCGATCACTGGTGTGCAGTGCGCGTACAACACGCCCGTCGGCACGAGATGCAGCGCGTACCGTTCGCCCCCGACCACGATCGTGTGGCCCGCGTTGTTGCCACCCTGGTAGCGAACGACGTAGTCGGTGTTCTCGGCGAGAAGGTCGGTTACCTTGCCCTTGCCCTCATCGCCCCACTGGATCCCGACGAGGGCGATTCCCGACAAGGCTTAGCGCTCGATTCGGAACTTGATGCGGACGTGAGTCAAGTATTCCGTGATCTTGCCGTCCGCCACATTGCAAGAGGTTTCGAGCACATCCATGCCGTTGATGCCTCGAATGGTCCGAGCGGCCTCCGCAAGCGCCTGATTCGCCGCGTCTCGCCATGACTCCGTGGAGACACCCACCAGATCGATCGTCTTTATCACTGCCACTATGAGGCTCCTTAGGGCGGGAACGCCGGTGACCTAAATCCGCGCAGTGTCGGGCGGGATTCTACAAAGTTAGGCATCATGTAAGCCTTACTGAGCGCAATGCAACCCGCACGGCGAGAACGAAGGGGGAACCCGATGATCGATGCCGACCTGTACCAGATGCTCACGCTGGGTTTACTCGGGCTCATCCTACTGGTGAGCCTCCTCACCTATTCGGCCGTCGCTAGCCTGCGTAGGTCTGGAGGCGTGGCGCCGGCAGAGACGGGCATATCAACCCAGACTGCGGGGGCGGTATCGAGCCCGGACTATGGAGTCGCGGCACAGCCGTCACCGGTGGCGACGGCAGCTCCTGCGGCCGCGGACATGACTCCGGCTGCCGCGCAACCTGCGGCCGCGCAGCCCATAGCAACAGCGGCCCAACCTGTTGCCGCTGCGGCTGCGGTGCAGCCTGCTGCGGGCGAGCCGCAAGATCAGCCGTTCGAGCGCGACGGACGCTGGTGGTTCCGACGCGGAAACGAGCTGCTCGTCTACGACGAGCGCACCGGTCAGTGGGTGGCAGCCGAAGGCGCAGCCGCGCCGGCTGCGACCGCAGCGGCAGCCCCGGTGGGCACGGCCGCCGTCGCGGGTGAAGCCGGGGGCGCATTTTGGAAATGTCCTTCGTGCGGAGCAGTAAACGGCGCCACCGCGACAACTTGCCGGATGTGCTTCACCGCGCGTCCGTAGTTTCTGCAAGCCGCGCGCACAAAGATCCGACTAGGGGGAGGCGAAACGCACCGCCGCGCGCAGTGGTGACCAGCAGCACAGCCCAAACAAGGAACCCCGCGGCAAAAACGACGTTCGTCGCCAGACGCGAAATGGCGCTGCCCACGTAAAGCGCGATCGGCCAAACGACGCCGAGGATCACCGACTGCAAACCGTGAAACCTCACCGTCGGGCTCGAGGACTTCAGGTAGGCAACGGCCCCCGAAAGTGGAGGTAGGACGTAGGCGAGTGCACTCATCGCGCCAAACGTATCGGTTGTAGTCCGCGCGGCTGGTGAGCTGCGAAGATCGGTCCGTGGCAAATCGACTGGCCGAAGAGATAAGCCCCTATCTGCTCCAACACAAGGACAACCCGGTGGACTGGTATCCCTGGGGCCCGGAAGCACTGACGCGAGCCAAGACCGAAGGCAAACCCATCCTCTTATCGGTCGGCTACGCGGCCTGTCACTGGTGCCATGTAATGGAGAGGGAGTCCTTCGAAGATGACGAGACGGCCGAGTTGATGAATCGCGAGTTTGTCTGCATCAAGGTCGATCGCGAGGAACGGCCAGACATCGACGCGATCTACATGGAGGCCGTGCAAGCGATGACCGGCCACGGAGGATGGCCGATGACTGTGTTTCTCGATCCCGAGGCGCGGCCGTTCTACGGAGGTACCTACTACCCCCCCGAGGACCGCTACGGGATGCCCTCCTTCCGGAAGGTCCTAACCGCGGTGGCGAGCGCGTGGAAAGAACGTCGAAGTGAGGTTGAAGAGCAAGGCCAATTTCTGACCGAGCGCATCGGCGTGGCTGCGCGCATACAGCCGAGCAGCGAGCCTGCAGAGGTAGACGATCTCGAGACTGCCTTGGCAAGACTCCGATCGCTGTTCGATTCTGCGCACGGCGGCTTCGGCGGTGCGCCAAAGTTTCCGCAGGCTCCGGTTCTAGAGTTCCTGCTTCGGATGCAACGCCGGGGTGGCGACGGCGTCGAAGAGATGCTCATGACGACGCTAATGCGCATGGCAGGCGGCGGCATGTTCGATCAGCTGCGCGGTGGGTTTCATCGCTACTCCGTGGATCGCGAATGGGTCGTCCCCCACTTCGAGAAGATGCTCTACGACAACGCCTTACTCCTGCGCGTGTACACCCGCGCGTGGCAGGCCTTTAACGAGCCCCGGTTCAAGGAGG
>DATADF010000116.1:0-6943 GCA_036258695.1 Actinomycetota bacterium | reverse complement strand
AATCTGCTCCGAGATCATCGATGATCTCGCGACCCGTCCCGTCGTAGTGCGCTTGCACGTTGGCGGGGTTGCCGTACTGAAAGGGCATGTAATAGCGGTCGTCGGCGGACATCTGTTGCGCGACCGCGACGGACCCGTTGGTCCCCTTGGCCCCGTCGGAGAACACGATGTCGGCGCCGAACGCCTTCAACAGTTGAACTCGCTCAGAGCTGGCGTTGTCGGGCAACACCGCGGTAAAGGAATAGCCACGAGTCTTGGCGACCATCGCGAGAGCGATGCCGGTATTGCCCGAAGTGGGCTCCAGAATGATCTTGTCCTTGGTGAGGTCCCCAGAGGACTCTCCCGCCTCGATCATCGCGAGCGCGATCCGGTCCTTAACAGAGCCGGTCGGGTTCTCGCCCTCCAGCTTCACCCACAGACGTACCTCAGGTGATGGGGAGAGCTTCGAGACCTCTACTAACGGGGTGTTCCCGATCGCGTCGAGGATCGACTTGAACTTCACGATCCTCCGGCGACTGAAGGAAGCAACGAGACGGCATCGCCTTCCGAGACCTTCGTCTCAAGCTTGTCCAAGTAGCGGGCGTCCTCGTCGTTTACATAGACGTTGACGAAGCGGTGAAGCTGCCCACTGTCATCTCTCAGCTGCCCGCGCAGGCCCGGATACTGGGACTCGAGCTGCTCGATTAGGTCAGCCAGAGTGCCCGGTTCGAGTTCGACCGAAGAGCGACCTTCGGTGAACTTTCGCAAGACGGTTGGAATACGAACTTCGACGGCCAAAAGTCCTCCTTTTGAGAAGTCATCGTATTCAACCCACAACGACAACGGGAATTTCCTCGACCGTTCCTGTCGTATCCGCCCAGCTGGCCTTGACGATGCGGAAAGCTCGTATCGCGGGAGGCTGCTCCGCCAACGAGACGATCAGGTAGGGGACGTCCTCGCTGGCAAGCCGGATATCAGTGGGCGACGGATACGCCGCCGTGCGCGTATGGGAGTGGAAGACGCCGCCGAGCTCCCAATCGTTCTCCTCCAATGCCTTGTAGACGGCGAACTGCTCCGTGGGATCTAACTCGTAGCGCACGGGGCTAGCCGAGACGTTACGCATCGGGAACACCTTGACTATGTCGCCATCTTTCGCGGCAAGGAGGCCGCAGGCCTCGTTGGGCCGACCGGCTTCGCAGTGCGCGATCATCTGCTCTGTTTGCGAGCGCGTGAGGGAGACTCCCGGGCTCGCTTTCGCATCACTCAACCGAGATCCTTCCCGCCCCCTCACTCACGCTTCCGATCCTGGCTGCAAACTCGACGTCCCGAGCTCGAAGACCCTCGAGCAGCGCGTCGAGCTTCTCCGGCGCGACTGCGACCAAAAGACCTCCCGATGTCTGGGCGTCGAAGATGATCTTGAGTTGTGTGTCGGCCAAGCCCTCTGCATCGACGCTATCGCGCAGTGAGATCAAGTTGCGTTGACTGCCGCCGGGCCACGCACCGTCCGCCACCAAGTCGAACGCTTCGTCGAGCACAGGAATAGACGCGAATTGAAGACGCGCGTCCAGATCAGGGCCCAACATCTCGAGCAGATGACCGACGAGCCCGAACCCCGTGATGTCAGTCGCGGCCTGAACCCCGGCTTCGACCATGGCTTCAGCAGCTGCCCGGTTAAGCGATCACATGATTCGTTGCGCTTCCTTCGTCGTCTCCGGAGACGTCTTTTGTTCCTTGATCCCGGTGGCGATGATCCCCATGCCGAGCGGTTTTGTGAGCACCAACTCTGCGGGTGGAGTGATGCCGGCTTTCCTTACGACGCGCTCTGGATCGACCGTGCCCGTTACCGCCAGGCCGTACTTGGGTTCCGGATCGTCGATCGAGTGACCGCCGACGATTGCGACCCCCGCCTCAACGCAGGCCTCGCCGGAGCCCTCGAGCACGCGACCGAGGATCTCGAAATCGAGCTTTCGCGGCCATCCGATGAGATTGAGAGCAAAGCGCGGCTGCGCTCCCATCGCGTAGATATCGGACAAGGCGTTGGCCGCGGCGATCCGTCCCCAAGCGAACGCGTCGTCGACGATCGGCGTGAAGAAGTCGACCGTCTGAACGATCGCGAGGTCGTCCGAGATTCGCATGACGGCGGAATCGTCGGGTTCGCTGAGACCGATCAGGATGTCGGGATGAGAGTTCGTTTTCACGTGGCGCAGGACCTGCGCGAGCTCGGCGGGGGCCAGCTTGCAAGCTCAGCCACCTCCGTGGGAGAACGCAGTCAGGCGGACTTCCTCTGTCATCTCACCCCCTTCCCAGGGGTGGGGACGGGCGCTCGAAGCGTCCGAACCACGTCACCAGCAGAAGCAGAAAGATGCCCGGCACGACGAGCCAAAGGGGCCGCTGCAGCCACCACAAGAGACTGCCGTCGGAGGCACGTCCGAGTCCCATCGGATACAGAGCGAGGATAGCCAGGACGTACGCACCCAGGTGCCAGAGAAAGATGGTCACGAGCCGTGTGTTGGCGCCCGGCACGGCACCCCAGATTCGCTTCCTCTTCAACCAGCCGACGACGGGCTGCCGAACAACTACCGCGAGTCCCACGAGCCAGATGCTGAGAGCCGCGATGCACAGCGTCGGCGGATTGAGGTTGGAGCTGACCTGGAGGTCGGTTCCAATCATGTTGCGCGGATAAACGTTCATATTGGTTAGTACTACCAGCCCTAGGAAACCTCCGACGGCCATCCAGCGGGCTCGGCGGACATCCAAAGATCCCTCTACATAGAAAAAACCAAGCTGATGCGCGAACGTCCAAACAAGGATCAGGTTGAGCCAGCCCAGCAGCGGCACGTTCGGCCAAAAACGGAGCAGATCGACAAGGGCGATCCCCAGCAGTAGCCCCACGAGCACCCAAGGACGCGCGCGGCGATGCAGCGTCAGCATCATCGGAGTCGAAACCGTGACAATCACATACGCGAACATCGGCCATAGAGGGCTGAAGGGCAGCGTGCTTCCGCGTATGAGCCCGTCCGCCCCGACGTTGAGGAAGTGCAGCACCAGCTGCGCTGCGCTCAACACCGCCATGAAGAGGACTAGCGGAACCAGTAGCGGGATGGCCCGCATCCGCACCCAGTCCCGGAAAAGCTGGGAGTCGTACACCGTGGCATTCGCGTAGCCGCCGGCGAAGAAGAACAGAGGAAGAAGCTGGACCAACCATGTCAGCAGCCACAAGCCCGCAGTTGGACCAACTGAATTGTGCACTCCAATCCTCTGTCCGTCCCACCACACGACGGCAATGAACCAGTGCCCTACGACGACGCCGCCGATAGACAACAAGCGCAGGAAATCGATATAAGGGTCGGCCTCAGTTCGCGAGGCGAGCGCGCGCTGCACGCGCGCAACCTACTCAAGTCGATGGACGATCCGGCTCGGACTCATCCCGGTCCTCCCGCAAGCGCGGGAAGAAGACTCGTTCCAATCTCTTAAGTCCATACAGGGCAGTGATTGCGATGCCCGTCGTGGCTAGCGCGCCGAGCCAATAGCCGAAGGCGGTGGCTAAACCCACCGCTGCCGTTACCCACAGCGCGGCTGCCGTCGTGAGCCCCCGGATGCTTAGGCCTTGCTGGATGATCGCCCCGGCCCCCAGAAAACCGATGCCGGTAACAACTTGGGCAGCGACTCTCGTCGGATCGAATCGGACCAGGGTGTCGTCGCCTCCGGCGAAGGCTGCGATGCCGTATGCGCCCGTGAGCGTGAAGAGCGCGGCACCAAGAGCAACCAGCAGGTGCGTTCGGAGGCCGGCCGGCTGGTCCGAGAACTCACGCTCGAGGCCGATCAGGCCCCCCAACAACGCCGCTACAGCAAGGCGTAGGACGAGATCGCCTGGCTCGAGCGAAGGTAGCGCTTCCGTGTGAACTCCTGTCCGCCGGAGGCGCGCAGCATAGGCGTTAGATGACGCGCACGTCCGCCCTCATCCCATACGCGTAATGGTTAGGGAGATGGCAGCCGATGATCAGGGGACCCGGACGTACGAATGTATAGGTCGTAAACCGCGTGGTTCCCGCCGGGACCGACACCTCTCCGGGCAGGTCGCCGTGGGAGGCGTGCTTGCCGATCTCGTGGCGGTCCTGGGTGAGCTCATCACCCACGATGAACTCATGATCGATGGGGTCTGTATTGGTTATGCGAAACGTGACGGTAGTGCCCGCGGCAAACTCGAAAGTCGTCGGGTCGAAGCGTGAGTAGTGGATCTCTACATCAACCGTCTCGGCCGTCGTGCCGGCCTCCGCGGTGCAGGCGCCCATGAGGGCGCATGCACTCAGCAAGAGCAAGAGACTCCGTCTCACGAGGCTCGGCTTAGCCCTTAATTGCGAAGCGATCGAAGAAGACGAGACCCGTGGCACCGCTTAAAGCGGCCAGCAGCCAGGCCCACCAGCCGGTGGAACTCTCCGGAGGATCCAGGTTCAAATCCGGCAGCACGAGGCCTGCGGCGACCGGGGATGGATCCGCGATACCCAGCGAGTCGACGGCCAGATCGTGCTTGAGCTTTCCCGCGGTCGTGTCGATCTTGAGGTAGCTCAACCACATGCCGCTGCGCGGCAGCCACTTCATGCCGCGGTCCGATCGCAGATCGGCGAGAAGCGACTCACTCGCGAGCTCCTGCCGGTCGAGGATCAATCCTCGCGATGCCCCCTTGACGGGCACCGGGAGCATCGTCGGAGCCCCCTCGGTGAGAAGGAACACGTCTGCCTCGACGCGCTCGTTCGCTTGTTTTCCGAGTCCCAGAATGCGCAGAGGTACCCACGGATTCGGTGTCGGGATGCTCACGTGGACCGGAATGCCATCGCCTGCCGTCAAGCCCTGCCTGCGTGCTCGGTCGGCATCGAAACGGACGGCCATTAAGATGGGGCTACGGCTGGCGTAGAACTCAAGCACCTCGGGTGCATCGGGGGGCAAAAAGAAGCCGTTGTTCTTGGCCCATAGACCGACCTCCTCCGCCCCGCCCTTTAAGACCGCGACATCGAGTGACTCGATCTTCTTTTCCAGGATGACTTGGGCTTCGGCCGCGGCACCATCGCTATCGGCGCTTAGGGCGGCGGTACGCACAGGCGGCTGCACTTCCAGCTGCAATCGCTGCAGGGTCCACTCGCCGCCGCGTCGGACACGCGATGGAATCCCCGGCAGCGGAATGATCGAGCCGAACTTGCCGCTCAGATTTCCTTCGAACTGAAACGAAGTTACGTAATGCTCGACCCCGTTTCGATAGGCGGCCAAAGTCGCGGTGCGGACGAGGTTGACTGCCCCGTTCGGGGCGACTAACCCCCCACACGCCCACGCGACCGTAGGAGCTACAAGGACCGAGATGATTCCGAATGCAATTGCAAGAAGCGACCGCCGCATCTACCACACCGCCTTCCTCGTCCAGGGCTATCAAGGATTTGGACGGCGGACTGCGAAGAAGTGTTCCCGGAGGACTTTTCAGCCGGGCGGCGCTCCGCTAAATTCCCCGTCTGGCCTGAGGTGGGGAGGGGTGGATGCATCGCGTTTCATCGATTCTTGTCTTGCTCGTGGTAGCAGCGGGTCTCGCGGTTCCGGCGTCGGCGAGTGAGTCCACAATTCCGAGCCGCGAAGGCAAGCAGACCTATTACCTGATCAGCAGAGGCGACGCATGCGGCGTCCTGTCTATCGAGCGCCGGAGCCGCGGGAGAAGTACCGACGGGTGTGGCAATCCGTATTACGGGCTGCTGTCGCCCGCCGCGGAGGACACGGACCGAAGGATGACGCATTACGCCATCGACGGTCTGCCCTTCACCCTCGACACTTCGAGGGACATAACCGGGACCGTGACCGTGCGGTCGTATCTCGCTGTGGGCGTCGCTCGTCGGGATGCAGTTGGTCTCGGCCAACCGGTCCTCGAGGTGACGCTGATCGGGACGCTGGACGGGCAAGAGTTCATCATCGGTGAGTTCACGAGCGAGCCGTACGTCATCACGCCGGTGGCGCGCGACTACCGGGTCAATTTCCATATGACTCCACAAGGTTGGCTCCATGGGAAGGAGATCCAGGGACTCCTGCTGAAATTGAGGACCAGCGGAAGCAGCGTCTTCCACGGCTTCTATCCGGCCAATGGATCGACCCGACTGTCGCTGGGAGTCGTGCCCGTCTAATCGGGACCTAAAAGAGTCAGTACGAGCACAGGGCAAACCGAATCCGAGTCTCTGCGTACTTATGCGTGGGGCAAGCATGCGAGCAAGGAGGCGAACGTGCGCAAAGTCTTGATAGGTCTGGTGGCACTCAGTTTGGTGGTAGCGACGGCACCGGCTAATGCCAAGAAGAAGACGAAACTCGTGCCCGCCGACGTCACCTATTACAACGTGGGGAGTGGCGACGCCTGTGGGTCGTTGACGCTCACGCAGAGCGAGGGCGACGGGGGCTGCGGCAACCCGTTCTACGGGATCCTCGAGCCGGCCGACCCGGGGGGCGGAGTCCCGATGCAACATCTGGCAGTCGATGGACTGCCGCTGACCCTGGACACTTCGAAGCCCATTACCGGCTCGGTGACCGTGCAGTCTTACCTCCTAGCCGGCGCCCCCATGGACGTGGATGTTGTCGGCGTAGGGCAGGCGGTCTTGACCGTCGTGCTCACCGGAACGACCGGCGGTGAGGAGGTCACGATCGGTGAGTTCGAGAGCGCGCCCTATCTGGTGACGCCGGCTGAAATCGAGTACGTCGTGGAAGTTGAGATCGCCCCGGACGAGGCGCTGAACGGCAAAGTGTTCGACAGCCTCACCATGAGTCTGAAGAACATCGGCAACAGCCTGTTCCACGGTGTCTATCCCGCCGACGGAACCACTCAGTTGACGTTCGGAGCTCTCGTAAAGAAGTAGCGCCTAATCGGCGACGGCGAACAGCTCCCACTCTCCGGGGACGCCCTTTAGTTCGTGGGCGCCCCGGGGGCGGAACTCGAGGCCCGAAC
>DATADF010000115.1:0-10244 GCA_036258695.1 Actinomycetota bacterium | reverse complement strand
CCGACGCGAGGTCGGGGAAGCCGTGGTGCCCTGCTCACCTACCGCCAATTAAGTGTCCGCACTTCTTGCCCCTCGGGCTAATTTCGCGCCGTCCCCGCGAGGCTTACAGAATTCCGCGCGCCTCGAATGCAGCTTGAACTCGGTTCGCGACCCCAGAGTTGTAGAGGCTTTGAGCGGTCGCGACTGTGACCTCCGCTGCCTCGGGCATCGTCGTGTCGGGAGCAAAACCGAACTGCGCCTCGAGAATGATGATGTCAGCTGTGGTCGCACCGAGCGCCTGCCGGATGTCCCACAGTGCGCGCGACCAGATCTGACCCCGACGATGGATGCTCGCCGCCAGATCACCCGGGTAGAGCACCTCGAGATCGGTACGACGCAGACAATGTGGCGTCGTGGACGTGTAGGAGACCGAATCCCAGTCCGCCACGCACGGAGCATCGGGCGTCGGAGCGAGCACGTTGCTCACCGTGACTGCCCAGTAGTCACCGAACCCCTCGCCGATCGCTCCCGCGTCGCCGGACGCACCCAGGCCGGGAACCTGGGAGTCGTGCATCGCGTGGCCGTACTCGTGCAGGATGACCTCGGCGTCTTCTGCGTCGTCGACGCCTCCTTTGCCGAAGCGGAGGATGTCGTGCTTATCCCATGAATAGGAGTTGTCGACGCCCCATTGGTTAATGCGGACGTCTTGGGACTCCATATTGATCGGGCGGCGACTAGAACCAAAACCCAAACTCTGAATGTATTTCTGCGACTCGGTGACCCAGTAATAGGCCATTACCTGCTCGAAGCGGTCGTCGCTGCGGCCATACAGGAAGCTGCCGTTCGATGAGAACGCCGCGTCCCCAGTCTCACTCACCACGTTCGCCCATTTGCCGACCAGATACCCGCTTGAGTCCAGGTCCGTAAGAGCCACCTCGTGATAGGCGGGCTGCAGCGCGGCGTAGTCCGCGTCCTTCTGATCCGTAAGACTCTGATCCTGGAGGTCGGCCACGGGGTTGGGCAGAAACACACGCCCGGTCGCCGAGCCTCCGCCCCCGGGACGCTTACGAGGAGAGGCAATACCGGTCGCAGAGCTGACCAGCAGCAATGCAACCAAGACGCCGAATATGACCCGTGAAATGCCCTTAGACACTTTGAACCCCCGCCAAATTGGAAAATTCCGCCAACTGGATCTTAGAGAACGAAGTGGGCCGCGCCTAGCCCTAAAAGCTGTCCTATTTGCGACCGAGCCTTAGAGATCCCTAGACGAGAAGGTCGAGGGCTCTCGGAAGGAGTGTGATCTCGGCGTCGGTCCACTGTCCCAGATAGTCGCCGTCCACCTGCACCGGCATCGGCTGGTCGGCCGTCAGCCTCGCTCCCTCAATGTCATGGAGGTAGTGACCGCTGCGCCACTTGATGTGGTTGCGACTGACCAGGACACCCCAGGCGATGCGCGGGATCGTGAGAGTCCGCACTTTCTTCATCCCGAAGATGTCGAGGCCGCCATCGAGGCGTGCAAGTGGACACGCGTCGACCGGCCACCGTTTGAAGTAGGTGAGCGGTCGGGCGTTGCAACAGATGGCGAGGAGCAGACGCTGCGGTTCCTCGCCGGACACCTGAAGAGTGATCTGTGGCTCCGCTCCCCGGTACTGGGTAAACGCCGCATTCAGCGCTTTGGCCAGAAACGACCACTCGCGCCACTTACGCTTTCCCTCCGGATGCTCCTCGGTCCGCCGGACCACCTCCGCGTCCAATCCCATCCCCGCGGAGAACAAGAAGTAGCGGTCTTCGATCTGCCCCACGGGTATGCGACGGCGCGTCCCCGATCTGAGATGAGCGCTGACGAAGGCCGTTGCTGCGATGGGGTCTTGGGGGACACCCGTGCTCCGCGCCATGACATTCGCGGTGCCGCCGGGGAGGATGCCGAGCGCGACCTCGCTGCCGACCAGGGCTTGGGCCGCTTCGTTCACAGTCCCGTCTCCGCCGAATGCAATCACCGCGTCGAACCCTCGATCGACCGCGTCGGCGGCAAGCTCCGCCGCATGCAGTCGTGCCGTCGTGTCGGCCCGCTCGAGTTTGAAGTCGGCCGCGAGTGCCTTAGCGATCACCTCGGTCGTGCGCGCAGAAGCCGACCCAGAACGTGGATTGACGATGAGCATCACCCGCCGCACCCGGCGGATGGTAACGGGAGGTGGTTGAGTATCCTGCTGATCCGTGGACTTCGATAAGAGCGACGCCTTCGACGCCCCGCTCGAGAAGGTTGCCGCCATCCTTTTGGATCTGGATTTTCAATCCTCGCTGGACGGCCTTGAGCCTCTCTCGGAGCGAACGATTCTCAGCCAGGAGGAATCCCCGGACGGCCACATCGTTCGCCGGACGCGCTGCGTTCTCGACATCGAGATAAGCGGGGTCGCGCGCACCTTCCTGGGTGACGCGAAGCCCGCATGGGTCGAGGAGGCGATTTGGCATCCAGCGGACCACCGGTGGGAGTGGACAATCCATCCCGAGGTGGCAAAGGACCTATTCGAGGCCTCCGGCACGATCGAGCTCACAACCGTAGGCACCCAAACGCACAGACGCGTGTCCGGCTCGGTCGCAGTGTCGGTTCCCATCTACGGGGGTCGGGTCGAGGGCTGGATCATCGACGGCATCAAGCACGCCTATGAGGAGGAAGCGCGCCGGCTGCGTGAGTGGCTGGAGCGCGAAAAGCCGGAGGCGTAAGTCGCGCCGTTTGCGCTGGTTAACGGCCTCGTAACCTGAAGGAAATCAGCGGGAAACCGCCGCCCCTTAATGTCCCCGCGGTACGCGTCGTTTTCTCAAAGAGGAGGGGTTGATGGCGGCAAGTCCTTCGGATGCAATAAAGCTGGGTCAGCAGAGCGGGGCTCAGTTCGTAGACCTGCGCTTTTCCGACCTTCCGGGTCTGCTCCAGCACTTCTCTATGCCGTTTGAAGAACTGACTGAGGAGGGCTTCGAGGAGGGCTTCGGCTTCGACGGATCCTCCATTCGCGGGTTCCAGGAGATCCAGGAGTCGGACATGCTGCTTCAGCCCGACCCCGACACTGCGGTGATGGATCCGTTTCGCACGCACCCAACCCTCGTGATCAATTGCTTCGTCAAGGATCCGGTGACCGGCGAGTTCTATACGCGCGATCCGCGTTACATCGCCCGCAAAGCTGAGGACTATCTCCAGGGAACGGGCATCGCCGACACCGCCTACTTCGGACCCGAGGCCGAGTTCTACATCTTCGACTCGATCCGTTTCGACCAGAACCAACACTCCTCGTACCACTACATCGGAGCGGTCGAGGGCGTGTGGAATTCGGGTGCCGAAGAGGGCGGGCACAACCTCGGCTATAAGCCCCGGTACAAGGAGGGGTACTTCCCCCTTCCCCCGATGGACCATTACCAGGACCTTCGCTCCGAGATGACGCTCACGCTGCGCGAGCTCGGAATACCGGTGGAGGTACACCACCACGAAGTGGGAACCGCTGGGCAAGCCGAGATCGACATGGGCTTCGCCCCGCTTCTGCAGATGGCGGATCGGCTCATGCTCTACAAATACGTCGTCAAGAACGTGGCCTTGCGCCACGGCAAGACCGTCACTTTCATGCCGAAGCCGATCTTCCAGGACAACGGTTCGGGAATGCACGTCCACCAGTCCATCTGGAAGGACGGCGAGTCGCTCATGTGGGACGAACTCGGTTACGCCCAGCTCTCGGATACCGCCCGCTGGTACATCGGCGGCCTACTCGAGCACGCCCCCGCGCTGCTCGCGCTGTGCGCGCCGACGACTAACTCGTACAAGCGGCTGGTGCCCGGATACGAGGCGCCCGTGAACCTCGTCTACTCGCAGCGCAACCGTTCGGCGGCGGTACGGATCCCGCTTTACTCGAAGTCGCCGAAGTCAAAGCGCATCGAGTTCCGGTGCCCGGACCCATCGTGTAACCCGTACCTGGCCTTCCCCGCGCTGCTGATGGCGGGACTCGATGGAGTGAAGAACAAGATCGAGCCCCCGGACCCGGTCGACAAAGATCTCTACGACCTGCCTCCCGAGGAGCTTGCCGAGGTCCCACAGGTGCCGGGTTCACTGGATGCCGCACTCGACGCACTGGAGAAGGATCACGACTTCCTGCTCGAGGGAGGCGTCTTCACCGAGGACGTGATCGAGCATTGGCTCGACTACAAGCGAACTCGTGAAGTGGACGAGCTGCGGCTGCGCCCGCACCCGTGGGAGTTCTATCTCTACTACGACATCTAGATTCCGAAGGGTAGAAAGAAAAGAGGCCCGGCACTCCGCCGGGCCTCTTTGGTTGCGCAACCTAGTATCGGCGGAATGGCGGATCTCAAGACACTCGAAGACATCGTCCTCCCGGATTCTGAGGAGAACGAGGTCCGGCTCGGCGATTTGTGGCGCGATTCCCCGGTCGTGCTCGTATGGCTCCGACACTACGGCTGACCGCACTGCCGGGAGTTCGTCGCGCAGTTGCGTGACTCGTACGAGCGGTTCGAGGAGAAGGGTGTAACCGTCGCCGCTATAGGGATGGGATGGCCGGCCGCGGCGGCAGCGTTCAAAGAGGACCGCGACATTCCGTTTCCTCTTCTGGTGGATCATCGCAAGGAGACATATCGAGCAATGGATCTGAAGCGCGGCTCGGCGTGGGAAGTTCTCGGACCCCCGATGTGGATGCGCCATCTGCGCGCCTACGCGCGGCAGGGCTTCTCCATGGCGAAACAGGATTGGCACCAACTCGCCGGCGTGGTGATCGCTAAGGCTGGTGGCGAGATCGTGTATTCGCATCGCGCATCAGACCCGGCCGACAACCCGCCGGTAGATGAATTGTTAGCGCAGCTGGCCGCCTAGTCGCCGTAGATCAGCGGTTCGGCGACCTTGCGTGCACGGCGCGTGATCCGCAGGTACTCCTCCTCGACCTGCTGCCGCGGCTGGTCTCGGTAGCCCAGCGCGACCCCCAAAGCTTCGAGCTCCTCGGGCTTATCCGGCAGCATCTCGGCCGGACGCCCGGTTAAAAAGTGGAGTCTGTCCCGCAGTCGAGACAGGAAAACGAACGCTGCCTCGAGCCTTTCACGGGCGTCGTCCGCAATCAGCTCGAGCTTGGCCGCCGCCCTCAAGGCATCCAGCGTGTTGCTTGTCTGGAGCTCCGGCCATCGATGGCCGTACTCGAGTTGAAGCAGCTGTGTGGCGAACTCGACATCGGAAAGCCCCCCGGGGCCGAGCTTCAGGTTTCGCCGGGGATCCGTACGACGAGGTATGCGCTCGCGTTCCATGCGGGCCTTGAGGTGCCTGATCTGTTGGCGCCAGGAATCTGGCAGTTCGCTCGGGAACGCAAAATGATTCGTCGCGGCCACGAATTCGTCGCCTAGGTCCTTCAGCCCCGCAGCCAAGCGACGCTTGATCAAGGCCTGGTGCTCCCAGGGCTCCGCCCAGCGCGCGTAGTACTCGACGTAGGACTTCAATGTGCGCGTGAGGGGGCCCGACTTCCCCTCGGGCCGTAATGCGGGATCGATCCGAAAGGTCTGGCCCTCGGGAGTTACCTCGCCGATCGATCGCAGGAGTTCTTCGGCAAGACGCTCGGCATCCGCCGGTTCCATGCGGTGAACGAACATGACATCGAGATCCGAGGAGTATCCGAGCTCGCGCCCACCCAACTTCCCCATGGCGATCACCGCAAACGGAACGTCGGCAGGGAGCGCGGCCTCGAGACAGGAGTCGGCTAGGTCGGCCAGATGAGCGCCGACCGATTCGGAGGGAAGGACGCCGGCGAGCTCCGCTACCGCAAGCCGCAGAACCTCGCGCCTCTTGAAGCGACGCAGTCCGTCGAGACGACGCTCTGGAACGCGCCATTCGAGCGTCGCGAAGGCCTCATGCATCAGCTGCTCTCGGTCCTTGAGAAGAGACGGGCCCCGATCCGGTGCACCGCCGGTGTCGGCTATGAGCGTCAGCTCCTCCGGAACCTGTTCCAACATCTCGCCGAGAAAACGGCCACTGCCGAGAACTCGCGCGAGCAACTCGAGTCCGGCGGGGTTATCGCGCAGCGCGCCAAACACATCGAGGCGCGAGCCCATCGCTTCGCCTAGTCGCAAGAAGGCAAATAGACCGGCATCGGGCAAGGGAGTCGCGGCGATAAACCGCATGAACGCCGGGCTTAGAACGCCAAAAAGCTTCGCCCGCCGGGACGTCCCCGACACGAGACCCTCCAGCGTGCGTGCTGCGCGCTCGGTGTCGCGAAACCCCAGTACCCGCAGTCGCTCGACAACCGCCTGACGGGAGAGGCGCGGACCGGACGGGTCGGCCAATGCCTCGACCATCGGTCTGTAGAAGAGTTTTTCGAACCGACTTCTCACATCTCTCAGAACGCCCGCATGTGCTTGGTCAAAACGCTCGGCAGCGCTCGCTGCCGGCGAATCCATAAAGCCGAGCACGCGCGCGAGACGAGTGAGGTCTCCGTGGTCGCGCGGCAGATGTCGGACCCTGCGTTCCTGCCACAGCTGCAGACGGTGCTCGACCGTTCGTAACCAGCGGTACGCGACATCCAGGCCCGCGCCGTCGTCGTCGGCTACATAGCCCCCCTCGACCAGTGCGGCCAGAGCGTCGAGGGTCGCCGGGTCGCGTACCGACTCATCGCTGCCGCCATGGACAAGTTGAAGAAGTTGCACCGCAAACTCGATGTCGCGAATCCCGCCCGGACCGAGCTTGACGTCGTAGGACTCGTACGTTCTGCTCTTGCGCGCACTCTTCATCGCGTGTTGCTCTACGCGCTCTTTCATCTTGCGGATGGCGGCAACGCGATCCGCCGATACGTCTGTTGCAAAAACAAGTGGTCGTGTCGCCTCGACCAACGCTTCTGCAGGCCGGCGAGCACCAGCCGCGGCACGTGCCTTGATCAGGGCTTGCAGCTCCCACGGCTCGCACCAGCGCCTGTAGTACTCGAGAAAGCTCTCCAACGAGCGGACGAGCGGACCACTACGCCCTTCCGGTCGCAAATCGACATCAATGATGAAAGCCTGGCCCTCTGCACCTCCGCCGCCCAGCTCCCGTAGGAGTCTCTCTGCCGCCCTCACAACGTCGTCGGAGATCTCGTCGACCACGAACATGATGTCGATATCGGAGTAGTAGTTCAGCTCGCGCGCACCGAGCTTGCCCATCGCAACTACTCCGAGCCCGGGTGTGGCCGACGCCACGAGGTCCAAACAGATGTCCGCCACATCGGCCAGCGAGCGGCCTACCGCATCGACAGGAACCTCCCCCGCGAGGTCGCGCGCCGCTATGCCCAAGACTTCCTTCCGCTTGGCCGCCTTGAGCGCGGCGATGCCACCGGCGGTATACGCCCGGGTCAATCGAGCTCGCGTCTCGCCTGGGGTCGGCAAGTCGCGGGGACCCGCCAAGAAGGCCTCCCCCTCGGGGTCGGTCTCGAGTAATTCCGCGAGCGTTCGGCTGGCTGCCGTCACCGCCGCCCGGCGGCGCTCAGGCTGGGAGGCGGCCGGAGGGCTCTCCTGGGAAATTGAGGAAATTCTAGGGCTCAAATCGGTCATAGAAGACGGCTTTTTCGCGCTCTCCTAGGCGGTGCAATCTCTCAAACACACAAAAATTGCCATTTTTTTATCGAATCGGGCCATATCGACCATGCCTGGACCCTCCGCTAGCTTGTCCTTCGACCTAGCGCCCCCGAGAGCGCATCCGCGGAGGCCCTCGACTCGCCTCCTCCCACTAAGGAGTATCTCGTTGTCAAACTCGCCCCGGATCACTGCACCCCTGCGGCGCCTCGCCGGTTCGACCTTGATCCTCATTCTGGCCAGTCAGCTAGCGATGTCCGCGGCGGGGGCCGATGTCTATCGCGACTACGTGAAGCAGAGACACCATGTCAGACAGCGCGCCCAATCCCAGATCGGCACCCCCTACAGCTACGGCGGGACGACCCCATCCGGCTTTGACTGCTCCGGGTTCACTGCCTGGGTGTGGCACGAGCACGGCGCTGAGTTGCCCCATTCCTCCTCCGGCCAGTTCGGGCTCGCGAGTCGGGACGGTTATCGCAGGATTTGGAAGCGGGAGAACCTCGAGATCGGCGATCTCGTCTTTCACAAGACGACCGGAGCCACGGTGGGACATGTCGGCATCTACGTCGGCAACGGAAACTTCATCTCGTCCACGTCTTCAAGTGGCGTCCAGGTGCGCTCGCTTTACGACCCGTACTACTGGGGTCCTCGTTGGGTCGGCGCCACCCGGCTTCCCGCGACCATTCGCTATGACTTCGACAACGAGTCCGTCAAGCGCCGGCACGACCGACACCCGGAGCGCGGACACGCCGGCAAGCCCGGTCCATCCCTCCTCTAAGCCGCCCGGGCTAATGGTCACGCCCCTACAGAATCGGTAAGTAGCGCTCCGTCTCGTAGGGCGACACGTAGGAGCGGTACTGCTCCCACTCCGCGTGCTTGTTGCGCAAGAGGTATTCGAAGACCTGCTCGCCTAGAGCCTCGGCAACCAGATCCGAAGCCTCCATCTCACGCAGAGACTCGTAGAGGTCGTCGGGCAGTTTCTGGATCCTGCGGGAGCGCCGTTCCGCTTCGGTCATCTCGTAGATGTTGTCCGTCGCTTCAGGAGGCAACTCGTAGCCCTCATCGATTCCCTTGAGTCCAGCGGCCAGGATCACAGAGAAGGCCAGGTATGGGTTGCAAGCAGGGTCGGGAGAGCGAAACTCGATGCGCGTGGACTGGTCCTTGCGCGGCTTGTACATAGGCACCCGAATCAAGGCGGAACGGTTGTGACGGCCCCAGCAGACATAAACGGGGGCCTCGGGAACCGGGTAACCGTCGCCGGTCGTGAGCCTCTTGTACGAGTTCACCCATTGATTAGTGACCGCGGTGATTTCACGCGCGTGTGTCAAGAGACCCGCGGTGAATGCCTTGGCCACCTTCGAGAGGTGGTACTCGTCGGAAGAGTCGTGGAACGCGTTCTCATCTCCCTCGAAAAGAGAGAGATGGATGTGCATTCCGGAGCCGGGCTGCTCAGTTGAGGGCTTCGGCATAAAGGTCGCGTACATCCCGCGCTCCGCGGCCATTTCCTTTACGACCAATCTGAATGTCATGACGGAATCTGCCATCGTCAGCGCGTCGGCGTGACGCAGATCGATTTCGTGTTGCGACGGAGCCACTTCATGGTGCGAGAACTCCACGGGGATACCCATCCGCTCGAGCACACTGATCGTCTCGCGGCGAAGCTCTTGCGTGATGTCCGACGGGGTTAAATCGAAATAGCCACCTGCATCGATCGGATTCGCGTCCGTGGAGTTCTTGAAGAGAAAGAACTCCATCTCAGGGTGCACATAGAACGTGAACCCGCGCTCGGCCGCCTTTTGAAGGTTCCGTCGCAGGACGTAACGAGGGTCACCCCAGAACGGGCGGCCGTCCGGCGTATAGATGTCGCAAAAGACGCGGGCGACCCCGCCCTCCGTCTGATCGCGGCGCGGAGGCATGATCTGAAAGGTCGCCGCGTCAGGGCGAGCGAGCATGTCGGATTCTTGGACGCGAGCGAATCCTTCGATGGCCGACCCATCGAAACCGATGCCCTCGTCGAATGCTTGTTCCAGCTCCTCCGACGTAACCGCGAACGACTTCAGAAATCCAAGTACATCGGTGAACCACAGCCACACCAGGCGGATACCGCGTTCCTCGACGGTGCGGAGCACATAGTCCTGCTGTCTCTCCATCGCAATGAGCGTAGCGTCATTAGGTTTCGGATTCGTTACAGAGCACATGCCGAAGCCCTACGCTTTAGTCACCGTGCTCATTGCTCTCGCTCAGCTCAACCAGACGGTCGGCGACATCAACGGAAATTCTCAGCGAATCGTCGACTCCATCGAGCGCGCAGCGGATGCCGGGGCCCAGCTTCTGTGCACGCCCGAACTCGGCATCACGGGTTATCCGCCGGAGGACCTTCTCCTCAAACGCAGCTTCGTAGCTGCGAATCGCGCCGCTCTCGATCGTGTGGCGAAAGCCGCCGCACAGGTGTGCACGATCGTCGGATTCGTCGATGCGGATGACGACGCCCTGTACAACGCCGCCGCTATCTGCCACGGCGGGACGGTAGTCGCCATCTATAGAAAGCAACTCCTGCCCAACTATGGCGTTTTCGACGAGAAGCGTTACTTCGAGCCGGGCCGGCGCGATCTTCTGATCGATACGCCGGCCGGTGTGATCGGTGTCTGTGTCTGCGAGGACCTGTGGAGCCCGACGGGACCGGTCGTGTCGCAAGG
>DATADF010000114.1:0-1623 GCA_036258695.1 Actinomycetota bacterium | reverse complement strand
TGCCAGTACGTTCGGGCCGAGCGGATGAAGTTGGAACTCGAAGGAAGTGACTACGCCGAAATTGCCTCCGCCCCCGCGTAGTCCCCAGAAAAGCTCCGCGTTCTCTTGCGCGCTTGCTACAAGGAACTCTCCGTCGGCGGTGACCACATCGCAGGAGAGCAGATTGTCGATCGACAGGCCGAACTTGCGCATCAGATGACCGATGCCCCCGCCCAGCGTCAGTCCCGCGACCCCCGTGTGGCTCACGATCCCGCTGGTCGTGGCGAGCCCGAAGGCCTGACTTTCGCGATCGAGGTGTTCGTTCAGGCAGCCACCCTCGACGCGGATCGTCTGCGCCACTGGATCGACCCGCGAGCCCGTCATGAGTGAGAGGTCGATCACGACTCCGTCGTCGCAGAGAGCGTGTCCGGCAACCGCATGGCCGCCTCCTCGAACGGCGACCAGGGTTCCGTGGTCGCGAGCGAAGCGGATAGCCGCGATCACGTCGGCCGTACCCCGACAGCGTGAAATAAGGGCGGGGCGCCGGTCGATCTGACCGTTCCAGATCTTTCTGGCGTCGTCGTAGGCGGGATCGCCCGGCTGGATCAGTTCACCCAGAAAATTTGCCCGCAGGTCCTCGATATCGGATGACTTCAATGGAATCGCCATAGCCGGTCAGAACCTCCTTAGGGCCGCATGTTCCACATGTGTCGCGCCAGAAGCCAATCACCAGAGGGTTGACGTTGCAGAAGCCATGCTTTGGTAGCGCGGAACTCAGAGCTCGAGCCGTCCGCGTGCGCTACGTAATCGCCGTCGACATGCGCCAAGGCATAGATCCACCCAGCACCGAGCTCTACGACGTCGACCGGCGTGGACCGGATACTCATTCGTCCTTCGTCGTAGCCGGCTTGTTCTCCTTTTGCGATCTCCTCCGGCCCGTGCTCGAGTTCGGATCCCGGGGGGATCCGGATGGCGTCGGGAGCGAAGAGCTTCCCGTATGCCTCGGAATCGCTGGCATTTACGGCGCGCTCGTATGCGCCGCACATGGATTTGACGATCTCGTAGGGGGTAGCCACCGTTTGCCTTCCTCTCGTCGGTATGACGAAGCCACACTAGGGAGTGAAAGGGACGGAATCATGGGGGGAACGCCTCATCTTTCCGTCGCGAAACGGCGTCTAGGAGGCCGTGCTGCATCGCGAAGAGGCTCGCTTCCGCGCGGGTCGAAGATCCAATCTTGGCGTAGATGTGCTCCACGTGGTTACCCACTGTCTTCTCGGCGACCTGCAAGCGTCGCGCCACATCCCTATTGGAATGTCCCCTCGCGATTAGACCCAGCACTTCCACCTCGCGGGGAGTCAACCCCTGCGGCCAATCCCGGCGTTTGCGAACGCGATGTCCACCCGCGTTCAGAACGGCATTGACCGCGTCCCCATCGAGTCGCCCTTGCTTCACCTCTCTGCGCAGCTCCTCCGCTGCCTCAGCGGGCGTGAGTGCTGATCTGTGCGGTCGAGCCTCGATAAGCGCGCGGTACACATCCGCAGCCCCCAGGATGCGCGCGGCCAGCGAGAGCGTATCCCCGCTCAAACCTCGTGGATAGCCGGAACCGTCGAGCCTTTCATGGTGCTGTCCGGCGAGCGCGCCGAT
>DATADF010000113.1:0-3342 GCA_036258695.1 Actinomycetota bacterium | reverse complement strand
TCATCCCTAACCGAATCTCGCCGCGGGCGAATTCAGCCTCGATTCCGCTGATTATCGGCGATTCGGACCAGGGCGCCGACGGTGCCCGAACCCGCCATGGAGCCGTGCACGGCGGGCAAGCTCGAAGGGCCGGACACCGAGCGGTGAGGCCGCTAGCCGTTCAGTAACGCTTGGTTCTGCGGAGGCCTCGTCCCTCGTGCCAGGTCTCGATGACGAGATGGTCGGGTGGGTCGCCGACACTGATCAGGACGACCTCCCGCACGTCGATCGCGAAGCTCGGGTGCGGACGCCTCTTTTTCTCGATTGCCAGTCCGGAGACCTTCGCATCTACCACCGCCCCCGGCTGATCGTTTGGGTCCTCGGTCCCGCTATGCAAGGCAAGTCTTGGATCTCGCTTGAGATCGGACACTTTGAAAGAACCGGGCATCATCCCTAACCGAATCTCGCCGCGGGCGAATTCAGCCTCGATTCCGCTGATCCGCGGTGAGCCATCCCGCCTGAGTGTGGCCATGACCTTGTGTTTGTGAGCGTCAAAACGTTCGCGCACGCGCCGGGCGAAATCTGGATGGGCGAGCTCGACCTCTCGCCATGCAGTCATAGGGCCAACGAACCTATTTACTCGCCGATCTTCGGCCGAAGCGGTCGGCGATCCCCCAGCGGGTGACCCGCGTGACGGCCTCGATGACGATGCGACGGCTCATCTTTGATTCGCCTTGTTCGCGCTCGATGAAGATGATGGGGACCTCGGCGATCCGGCCACCGGCTCGAAAGATGCGTCGGGTCAGCTCGATCTGAAAGGCGTATCCCTCGGAGCGCACTTCTGTGAGATCGAGCCGACGGAGCATCTCGGTGCGATAGGCACGGAACCCGCTCGTTGCATCGCGAACGTCGAACCCAAGCCACGCGCGCGCATAAAAATTGCCTCCGCGCGACAAGGCTTCGCGGAACTTGCTCCAGTTCCGGACGCCGCCTCCCGACACGTAACGGGAACCGATGACCAGATCCGCATCGGCCAGGGCATCGAGCAAGCGCGGCACATCTGCCGGGTCGTGTGACAGGTCGGCATCCATCTCGACGACGGCCGAGTAGCCGCGCTCGAGGGCCCAGTTGAACCCGAGGACGTAGGCAGTTCCGAGTCCCTGCTTGCCCGGTCGCTCGAGGAGATGTACATCGTGCGGCCCCTCGGCGAGGTCACGCACAAGGTCCGCAGTCCCATCCGGCGACCCGTCGTCGATGACCAGGAGATCGACCCTGTCTCCGGAGGCATCGAATAGCCGACGCGCAACCTCTGCGATGTTCTCGCGTTCGTTGTACGTCGGAACAATGACGAGCGCTTGCTCGCCTTCCGGCTTATCGAGTGTGGCCATTCAAACGCTTCTCCCGTCGACGGGTATTCGAGAGCTGCTCGCCGATCACACTCAAACCGCCGCTCGCCGAGGACGCCGACGCCACCCGACGACGGCGCCGGCCACGGCGAGCACCGCGCTCCCCCACGCCCACCAATCGCCGGTGCGCGCATAAAAGGAGACTCCGTCCGGCAGATACACATCGCCCTCGAGAGTCGTGGCGGTCCACAACGGCGTGCGATCTACAACGCTTCCATCTGGAGCGATCAAAGCCGAGATCCCACTCAGTGCAGCATGCAGAGCCCACACTCCGTTCTCTGCGGCCCGGACCTGGCTCATGGCGACGTGTTGAGCAGACGCCCAGCTGCGTCGCCATGTCGAAGTGTTAGTCGCGACGATCAACAGCCTCCCTCCGGAAGCAATGCGCGCCCGCACGAGTGAACCGAAATCGCCCTCGAAGGAGATTACGGGCGCCACCGGGCCGGGGACCGCCGCCGGCGTAAAGAGCTTCCCGTGTCGGCCGGCAATTGCATCGCGGGGCACCTGGGCCAGCATCGGCACCCAGTTCAGAAATCGTCGTCCCGGCACGTACTCGCCGTACGGAACGAGATGGGTCTTTTGATAGCGATCGACCAAACCGTGTTCGGGATCTATGTGGAAGGCCATGACGAGATACCGATCCGCGTCGACGTCGAGGTTCGCACCCGCAATCACCGCCGCTCCCGCGACGCGCGTGGCGGATTCGACGGTAGCGCGGGCAACCGGATCGCGGTCGAGGTCGATACCGATGGAGCTCTCCGGCCACACGATCAGATCGAGGTCGCGTTCCGCAAGGTCGCGCGTGAGCTCGAGATGGCGCGCCAGGATGGCTTCCTCGCGGGCGGCGCCGGTCTCTGGAATCTCAAGCGGGACGTTTCCCTGAACGATCGCGACGCGAGCAGGCGCGCCCTCGGCTCGACCGACGCCCGGGAGCAGAAGGGGGCCGAAGAGAAGCACCGCGGCCACGGCCGTCGGTATAGCTGCGGCCGACGGCGAGCCGCGATGGACCCAAGCTCGTGCGAGAAGAACGTTGACGGCGCAGACAATCGAGGCGACCGCCCACGCACCGCCGAGGGCCGCCGGACGCAGCATCCACGGGGCGTTGTGCTGGCTCTGGGCGAGCTGGCCCCACGTAAACCCAAAAATGGGGACGATCGAGCGCAGCAATTCGACGGCCGTCCATGCTGCTGCCGTGAGGATGACCCGAAGCGCGAGATGCTCAAGCCGTGCGATCAGCACGATTGCAACGCCGAAAAGGGCCAGCAAACCAGCCTGGAGGAGCACAAGAAGGGCCCATGCCACCCAGCCGACGATGCTTATCCAGTAGAGCAAGGTGCCGAAGAAGCCCAGTCCGAACACGAAGGCCAAAGCCGCTCCCCTACCCGGCGTTGCGCGCCGAGCGATGATGATCAGAGGAACAAGCGCGAACCACGCGACGAAAAAGAGATCCGGCTCGGGGAATGCAAACGTGAGGGCGACCCCGGAAAAAAGCGCGGCGGCAAACGCTCGCCCGCGCGCAGGCATTTAGCTGCTAGACGCAGTCACGACACAGCCCCCGGCGTTCGTCGGCCAGCTGGCTGCGCGCTTTCACGAGGTGACAGCTATTGCATACGAACTCTTGACGGTCCTTTATAGGGACCACGCGCGTCGGAAGAGGCTCCGCTGCCGGGGCCTCCGCACTCTCGGAGACCAGCGACATGATGTCTTCCTCGTCGGTCTCCTCGTCCGGCTTTACGGCCGCTCGTTGGGACAGGATCTCATCGAGGCTCGCTTCGTCCGTTCCATCGTCCTCCTCGGGCACGGGCAGCGCGGCGTCCTCGTCTTCAGGGTCCAGATCATCGAGCTCTTCGGGATCGAGTTCGTCTAAATCCTCGATCGTTTCGGCGCCGAGATCCTCTTCCTTACTGGCCAACTCAGTCCCCTCGTCGGTGAGCAGGCAACCCTAATGCCGCCTGCG
>DATADF010000112.1:0-11800 GCA_036258695.1 Actinomycetota bacterium | reverse complement strand
TCCAGGCCCGCGGCTCGGGCTGGGAGAGGCGCCATGCCTTCGCCCGGACGGTGACGGGTCCCGATCCCTTCACCTGCAGGCGAATGCGATAACGCTTGTTGGATTCCAGAAAGAGCTCGCTCTTTGCCAGGACGGTCTCATCGAGTGCTCCGCAGCGCACGATGCGCAGGGCATGAGCGGTGATGTGCGCGGCGTAGTAGTCGGCGTAGCCGGAGGCACGAGCTATCAGCCCCGCGCGTGCGCTCGCATTGTTAGTCATCATCGTGGCGCGTATGTCGATCTCCGCGACATCGCGGTCGAGCACCAAGATGGGGTTAGGCCGGTAGTAGCTGTCATTTGCTGCTGGGGGCAGCCGGTAGATGCCGCGCGAGCCTTCGATCGACCACTGGCGCCCGTAACGCTGATTGAACCAGGGCCAACCCCAGCCCTTGCGATCTCGGGACCAGAACCGCTCGACGAAGAAAGCGCCGTCGCGCGCCCGTCTCGCCCACGCGGGGACGCGCGCAGCCGCCGCCGACAGCCCGGTGGCGATGCCGCTAATCAAGAACCCGCGTCGAGTGCTGTACAGCATTACTAGCTCTCCCATCCCCCTCAGTCGATTTAGTCGGGATATACCAGGTGTATCCTTGTTTTCAAGCCCCCACAAGATATCTATCTGATTTATCGCGTCCGCCACGGGGCCGGCGGATTTGGAGCGAACGTGACCATCCCTGAGCTTCCCGAGGCTCGACTCAAGGAGATCGAAGCCCGCTACGAGGAGATCGAGCGTGACTTGGCCGATCCCTCCATCGCAGCGCGCCAGGACGCATACCGGGCGCTGGCCAAGGAGCACTCCGACCTCAGGGAGATAGTGAGCGCGTGGCGGCAGTATCGCCGTGCGGCCGACGACCTGGCGGGGGCCAGGGAGCTTCTCGGTGGAGCGTCGGGTGACGAGCGGACCTACCTAGACGGCGAGATCGCGGCCCGGAGAGCCGAGCTGGAGGGCCTCGCCAAGCAGCTTCAGGAGGCACTCGTGCCTGCCGACCCCCTTGACGAACGGGACGTGATCGTGGAGATCCGGGCCGGGGCGGGGGGCGACGAGGCGGGCCTATTCGCCGCCGAGCTCTTTCGTATGTATTCGCGGTACGCCGAAGCCCAGGGATGGAGGACCGAGATCCTGTCGCTGAACGAGACGGGCCCGGGGGCGCTGAAGGAAGCGATCTTTGCCGTAAAGGGAAAGCGCGCCTACTCGCGCCTCAAGCACGAGGCCGGGGTGCACCGAGTCCAGCGAGTGCCCGTTACCGAATCCTCCGGACGAATCCACACATCCGCAGCTGCCGTGATAGTGCTGCCGGAGGCCGAAGAAGTCGACGTCGAGATCGATCCGAAGGATCTAAGGATCGATGTGTATCGGTCGAGCGGCCCTGGCGGACAGAGCGTGAACACGACGGATTCCGCGGTGCGCATCAAACACTTGCCGACCGGAGTTGAGGTCGCGTGTCAGGACGAGAAATCGCAATTACAGAATCGTGAGAAGGCGATGCGTATCCTGCGCGCCAGATTGTTGCAGATGAAGCAGGAGGAACAGCAGGAGCAGCTCGCGGAGGAGCGTCGTTCGCAGGTTCGCACCGCGGATCGTTCGGAAAAGATTCGCACCTACAACTTCCAACAGAACCGTGTAACGGATCACCGCATCGGCTTTACCAGCCATCGACTGCAAGAGGTCCTCGAAGGTGATCTCGACGATCTGGTCGATGCCCTAGCGGCTAGCGAACGCACGGAAAAGTTGGGAGCCTGACCCACGTTTCGATCCGCGGAACTCATTCAGACGTTGGCTCGTCTTCTGGAACGTCATGGGATCGAGTCGCCAGACGCCGAGGCTCGTTGGATCGTAGAGACGTCCTCAGGCATTGCCCGTAGCCAACTGACTCTGCCGCAAACGGTGATCGATGAAGAGGCCGCTCACCGTTCCCTGTCTTTGGGGAAACGGCGAGCCGCCGGCGAGCCCTTGCAGTATGTGACGGGAACCGT
Source organism: Actinomycetota bacterium (assembly GCA_036258695.1). GTDB lineage: Bacteria > Actinomycetota > CADDZG01 > CADDZG01 > WHSQ01 > DATADF01. Next base: position 9,790 of record DATADF010000112.1, on the reverse strand, counting down.
CGGGTTCAGGCGCATAGAGCTCGCAGTTGGTCCGGGTGTCTTCATTCCACGCCCCGAAACCGAGGTAGTGGTCGAGGCCGCGAGTAGGCGTCTAGGTGCCGGAGGCACCATTGTCGATATCGGCACTGGATCCGGAGCGATCGCGCTTTCTCTGGCCGACGAACGTCCTGATGCCAAGGTCTATGCAACCGAGAGATCGGCCGAAGCCATTGCCTGGTGTCGCAAAAACCTCGCGGCACTCCGGCTCAACGTCGAAGTCTTCGAGGGTGACCTATTCATGCCTCTGCCGTCATCTCTAAGGCGGGCCGTAGATGTCGTCGTCTCCAATCCTCCCTACGTCGCTCAAGGAGAACTCTCGAAGCTGGCCCAGGAAATCGTGGCATACGAGCCGCACGAAGCTTTGTTCGCAGGGGACGGAGGCCTCTCGATGATCCGACGCATCGCCGAAGAAGCGCGCTCCTGGTTGAAGCCTGCCGGATGGCTCGTGATGGAGATCGGTGAGACGCAGGGCGCGGCCGCGCGCCAATTGCTGCGCGAGCTTGGGTATGCAGACGTGACCATCCACAAGGACCTTCCCGGCCGGGATCGTGTCGCGGAGGGGCAATGGCCCAACAACATCTAGGAGCGATCGACGCCGCGGTGGCCGCCCTCCGCGCGGGCAAACTGGTCGTCATGCCGACCGATACCGTCTACGGCGTCGCGGCAGCTCTTGACGTTCCCGATGCCATCGCGGCGATCTTTGCTTTGAAGGGCCGGTCCGAAGACCGTCCCCTCCCGGTGCTGGGCGCGAGCAGCCAAGCTTTGGAGTCGATCGTGGCTTTCGATGATCGGGCCCGCCGGCTTGCCGACAAGTTCTGGCCCGGCCCCCTCACATTGGTGTTGCCGCGCGCGGCCGAGTTCGGCGCCGACCTCGGTGCGGGCGCAGAGGACTCCGTGGGAGTCAGGGTGCCGGGTTCCGAACTCGCGTTGCAGCTACTCAAGTCTTCGGGCCCGCTCGCAGTGACGAGCGCCAACCGCTCGGGCGAGCCGGCGGCAGCGACCGTCGCCGAGGCGCGTGCATCGCTGGGCGACGGCGTAGCCGTCTATCTGGACGAGGGGCCCGCGCAGGGTACCGAGTCGACCGTGCTGTCACTCGTGGGGGAGCCGACGATCTTGCGCCCCGGTGCGTTGAATGCCGACGAGCTTCTTCAGCTAGCGACGTCGTAGATCTCGGAATACTTGGTCTCGAGGTACTTCAGCAGGGGCTGCGCCGTCAAAGGTTCCCCGAGCACTCTTTCCGCGGTCTCCTTCGCCGACTCAAGATAGCCCCGCGAGTGGATCTTCTCGCGCAACCATGTGAGCAACCGGGAGCCGTCGCCGCGCCTCAGGTCTTCTTCGAGGCCCGGCAATTGCTCCGTGGCTTTCGCCCATAACGCCGCGGCATACAGGTTGCCCAGGGTGTACGTCGGGAAGTAGCCCAGGGCCCCGATCGACCAGTGCACGTCCTGGAGTACGCCGTCCTTGGTGTCGGTGGGTCTAATCCCGACCGTCTTCTCCATCGCTTCATCCCAAGCGCCGGGCAGGTCGGCCACGTCGAGCTCATCTCTGAATATCGCAGTCTCGAGTTCGAAGCGAAATGCGATATGGAGGTTGTAGGTCAGCTCATCGGCGATAACGCGGATGAGCGATCTCTCGGGATGGTTCATCGCCCGATGGAACTCCTCCGGAGTGACCAGACCTAGCTGGTCGCTGAAGCGCTCCTTCAAATGCGGAAGCATGAAATCGGTGAACGCACGGCTTCGGCCCACCTGGTTCTCCCAGAGCCGCGATTGAGATTCGTGAAGGCCAAGTGATGGAACGCGGCCTGCCGGTAATCCCAACATCTCTTCGGGGATTCCTTGCTCGTAAAGCGCGTGCCCCGTCTCGTGCATCGTCCCCGTGATCGAGAACAGCAGATCTCGCTCGTCGAGTCGCGTGGTCTGCCTCACGTCCCCGACGGAGATCGGGATCGTGAACGGGTGGGGCGAGGTGTCCAGGCGGCCACTCTCCTTCGCGAAGCCCAGAACCTCCACCAGCCACTGCGAGAAATCGTTCTGCGGACCCGTCTCGTATGTCGCGTGCACGAAGTCGGGGCGCTCGTCGACCGCCGGCAGCACGCGATCTGCGAGCGGCACCAGGCCGGCAACTAACTCTGAGAAGACCTGCTCCACTTCCTTAGTGGTCATCTCGGGCTCGTATTCATCGAGGAGCGCGTCGTAGCGTTCCTGGCTCCAACCGATTGAATCGGCCTCCTCTTTCTTCAGAGCGACGAGCTTGGTGAGATGCGGCTCGAGCATCCCGAAGTCGTCGGCGGGTCGAGCCTCCGTCCATGTCTGATATGCGATCGCGCTGGTCTCGGCGAGTTCCCGCACCAGCTTTTCGGGGATCTTGGTGGCGCGCTCATAGTCGCGCTTGAGCACCCGCACGCTTGCGGTCTGAATCTCATCGAGAGAGTCGGCTTCACTCAATTCGTCGAGCAGCGCCCCCACCTCGGGGTCGCACAAGCGCTGGTGAGCGATCGCGCCCAGAGTCGCCACAGAACGCGCCCGAGCGGCCGCAGCTTTGGGCGGCATCATGACCTGCTGGTCCCAGTTGAGAAGCCTCAGGGCGCTCGAGATGTCCTCGAGCTCGTTGATTCGCGGCAGGAGCCGCTCCCACGCTTCGCTCATCTCGGCCACACTAAACGGGTGCTGCGAGTTCTATTCGTCTGTACGGGAAATCTTTGCCGTTCTCCGATGGCGGAGGCATTGATGCGGCAGGCCTTGGCCGAGCGCGGCTGCGCGCAGATCGACGTTGCGTCCGCCGGGACGTGGGCGGGATATGGGTCGCCGGCCATGGAGGACGCGGTCGCAGTCGTAGGAGCGCGTGGTGCGGACTTGACCGGCCACCAGTCGCGCGGGCTCGATCCCAGGGAACTTGCCGCGGCAGACGTGGTCGTTGCAATGACGAGCGTCCACCGCCGAGAGATCCTGGCCGTGGTTCCCGAAGTCGAAAGCAAGTTGGTCCTCATCAAAGAGTTGCCCGAGCTCGCGAATTCCTCGATGACGTCGGGCAGCCCCGCCGAGCGTCTCAGGGCTCTGCTGGCGCGCCCCAGGCCTAAGTGGCGCCGTGCGCTCGATCTCGACGACCCCATCGGTTTGCCGCGCTTCGCCTATGAGCGTTGTGCCGACGAGATCTCCTCGGGCATCGAGGTTCTCGCGGACGTCCTTTGCGGCGAAAAAGAGCCTTGAGCTGAACCCCCCTCTGTAGGATCGGTCCGTGAGGATCGCTCTCGGCGCGGATCACGCCGGCTACCCCCTCAAGATCGCCGTGGCGAAGCATCTTGCGGACCTCGGCCACGAGGTCCTCGATCTCGGCACCGATTCCGAGAGCGCCGTCGACTATCCACCGTTTTGTGCTGCGGTTGGCAGAGCGGTCGTCGCCGGAGAGGCCGACTTCGGAATCGTGCTCGGCGGCAGCGGTCAGGGTGAGGCGATCGCGGCAAACAAGGTGCACGGAGTCCGCGCCGCGCTGTGTCTCGACGAGTTCACGGCCCGGCTGGCCCGACAGCACAACAATGCCAACGTGTTGGCGCTCGGCGCTCGTATCGTGGCGGAGACGTTCGCACGCTCCATCGTGGACGTCTTCTTGGGCACCGAGTTTGAGGGCGGACGCCATGAGCGGCGCCTCGATCTGATCGCAGGCATAGAAAAAGAGGAGTGTGACCGTGAGTAACCCGGGCTGGGCGGATTGGGCGGCAGTCGAGAAGGTCGATCCCGAGGCGGCGGAGGCGATTCTCGCCGAGGTGAACCGGGAGAACTCGAAGATCGAGCTGATCGCCTCCGAGAACTTCTCTTCAACCGCCGTCCTGGCGGCGCTGGGCACACCGCTGACCAATAAATACGCGGAGGGGTACCCGGGCAAGCGCTACTACGGTGGGTGCGAGCACGTCGACGTCGTCGAGAACCTGGCCATCGAGCGCGCCAAGGACCTTTTCGGGGCCGAGCACGTGAACGTTCAGCCCCACGCCGGCGCCCAGGCAAACCTGGCCGCTTACTTCGCGTTCCTCAAGCCCGGGGACACGTTCATGGGGATGGAGCTGGCCCATGGGGGTCACCTGACGCACGGGTCGCCGGTCAACTTCACCGGAAAGATGTTCAACATCGTCTCCTACGGTGTACGCAAGGAAGATGAGCTGATCGACATCGACGAGGTGCGCGACATCGCGCTGCGCGAGCGTCCGAAGCTGATCGTCGCCGGCGCGACCGCGTATTCAAGGATCTGGGACTTCGCCGCCTTCAGGTCGATCGCCGACGAGATCGGCGCGCTGTTTCTTGTGGATGCGGCCCATTTCATCGGCCTCGTCGCAGGGGGCGCGCATCCGAACCCAGTGCCGCACGCGGACGTCGTGACGGCTACGACTCACAAGACTCTGCGCGGCCCCCGCGGCGCCATGATCATGTGCAAAGAGGAGCACGCTACGGCGATCGACAAGAGCGTCTTCCCCGGCTGGCAGGGCGGTCCCCTGATGCACTCGATTGCCGCGAAAGCCGTCGCCTTCGCCGAGGCCGCAAGCGACGAGTTCCGCTCCTACGCGCAGCAGGTCGTTGTCAACGCGCAGGCGATGGCAGCGACCTTCGCGGAGGAGGGGCTGAGGGTTGTAAGCGGTGGTACCGACAACCACCTGATGCTGGTCGACCTGCGTCCGGTCGGGCTTACCGGCAAAGTGGCTGAAGCGCGGCTCGACGAAGTCGGGATCACCGTCAATAAGAACGCCATTCCGTTCGATCCGGAGAAGCCGTTCGTGGCCTCCGGTATTCGCGTGGGCACACCGGCCATTACGACATGCGGGATGAAGGAGGAACAGGCCATTCAGGTGGCTCGCCTGATCGCGCGCGCGTTGAAGGACGACTCCGACGCGACGAAGGGCGACATCCGGGCCGAGGTGAAGACCCTCACGCAGCGCTTCCGGCCCTATCCGGACGTGGCGTGATCCGATACCCGCTCGTCGGACCCGTGGACGCGTGAACCTCTACCTGCTGGTCGAAGGCATCGCCCGGTGATCCCGTACCTGCTCGTCGGGCTCGGTGCCGCGGTCATCAGTTTTCTTGCCACACCGCTCGTTCGCTGGTTTGCCCTCCGAATCGGCGCCATCGATCACCCTCACGATCGCAAGGTTCACGCGTTGCCCACTCCGACGCTAGGAGGACTCGCGATCTTCCTCGGCATCCTGGGAGCGGGGATTGTGGCCCGGTTCATGCCGGAGTTCTCGAACGTGTTCGAGCAGTCATCTCAGCCTCTGGGCATCGCGGTGGGGGCGATCGTCATCCTGGCCTTGGGCGCGGTCGACGACTTGCGCGACCTCCCGGCGCCCGTGAAGCTGGCCGGCCAGGTCTTCGCGTCGGGGATCATGTTCCTGGCCGGCGTGAAGATGCGGTTCGTGCTTCTGCCCAACGGGCAGTTCTACGGCCTGGGCGACGATGTATCGGTGCTCGTCACGGTGATCTGGCTCGTGGCGATGATCAACGCCGTGAATCTCGTCGACGGCCTCGATGGTCTGGCCGCGGGGATCGTCGCGATCGCGGGGGCTTCGTTCTTCGTCTTCGTCTTTCGGCTCAGCGAGCGAGGCCTGCTGCCGGACGAGTCGTCGGCGCCTCTTTTGGCCATCGTCGTGGTCGGCGCGGCGCTGGGTTTCCTGCGCCACAACTTCCATCCTGCTCGAATCTTTATGGGGGATTCCGGGAGCATGCTGCTCGGGTTAGTGCTCGGCGCGACCACGCTCGTGGGCATCGGCTCGGTGCCGGCGACGCTCGATATCGGCTTGGCATCGGTCCCCGGCGCGCCCTCCACCTCCGCCGCGCAGGTCTTCCTGGCGTACTTCCCGCTGCTGATTCCGATCATGGTGATCGCGCTGCCGATCGTGGACACGGTCTTCGCCATCCTCCGGCGGGCCGCGAAGCGCCGGAGCGTGTTCCACGCCGATAAGGAGCACTTGCACCATCGCCTGATGGACCTCGGTCACGGCCATCGCCAGGCCGTGATCGTCATGTACATCTGGTCGGCGCTCGCCGCGGGGGCCGCGCTCGCGTTCACTTTCCTCGACCGGTCCGACGTGATCTTCGCCCTGCCGATCGCGGTGGGGGCGATCGTTCTCTACACGCTGTTCCCGGTGCTGACAAAGGCCATCCAAGACCGCCTCTCCTGGATGTAGTCGCCCCTCCGACGAAATTCTGGCCGGTACCGGAAACCGATTCCTGGTTCCAAGACTCGCGCGAACGTGCCACCGCCCCTCATCCGTTTGCGGGATCGGGGAGCTTGTGAAAAGATTCACAAAGTCTCCTCGGTAGGGTGGGAGCACCCAGAACCCACAGACCCGGAAGGCGGCTCGGTGGTTCGGCAACCACAAAGGCGTGAGGGTGCGTCCTCGGATATGGCCAGGGGCATGTCACAGGCCTCTTACGGGATTTCGGTCGCCCTCGGCTTTGCCCTCATCGTGGCCGGCTGCTGGGGAGTAGGACGGCTGGTCGATTCGTGGCTCGGCATCCGTCCCTGGGCACAGCTGGTCGGGGCCGTTGGGGGATGGGTCCTAGGCGTGTACGTCGTTTATTACGCAAGTAAGAGGAGCGGCGCGTGATCGAGCTGCAGATAGTGAATCGAATGGTGCGCCGCGGATTCGTAATCGCGCCCATTCTGGGTGTCGCCTTGTGGGTCGTCGGGGGCTCCGACTACGCGGTCTCCGGTCTCGTGGGCGTTGCGATGACGCTGGCCAACCTCTATTTCGCCGGCCGGGTCATCGGGGCCGTTGCCGAGTCGAACCCGAAGATGCTGCTGCCCGCCGCGATGCTTGCCTTCACAATGGGGCTGGCGATCCTGACGGGAATCAGCTTCGTACTGAAGGTGAACTCGCTCATCTACTTTCCCGTAACCGGATTCACCCTGATCGGCACGCATCTTCTATTGGTGCTGTGGGAAAGTGCCGTGTCGTACAGGATTGCCCCCGGCACGCGACCGAACACGAGTCCAAGGAGCTAGGCAATGCAGCTTGCGCTGGAACTCGACGTCCCCCACCTCTTCTTATGGGATCCGATCTGGCTGAAGGGCACCCCGTTTGAGGTCAACCGAGTCGTGCTTCTGATGATGGTCGGCGCAGCGCTTTGCATTGGGTTCTTCCTCTATGGCGCCGCGAAGAAAGCTCTGGTGCCCAAGGGGGCTCGCAACCTGGCCGAGACCGGCTACCTCTTCGTGCGCAACAACATCGCCATCGACGTGATCGGTCCCAAGGATGGGCCGAAGTACGCGAATTACCTCGCGTCCGTCTTCTTCTTCATCTTGTTTATGAACGTGCTGGCGATCGTGCCGGGCATCCACTTCGCTCCGACCTCGAGGATGGCTATCCCATTCATGCTCGCGATTCTGACGTGGATCATCTTCAACATCGTTGGGCTCGTGAAGCAGGGGCCGCTGCATTACTTCAAGGGAACGTTGTTCCCGCCCGGTGTGCCCAAGCTCGTTTACATCCTTCTCACGCCGATCGAGTTCTTCTCTGTTTTCATCGTGCGGCCGCTCACGCTGATGGTGCGGCTCCTCGCGAACATGATGGCCGGCCACGTCCTGCTCACGATCTTCTTTCTGTTTACGCACGACCTCCTCGTTAAGAACCTGGGCCCCGCTTCGCCTCTGGGCGTTGTGACCCTGTTGGTGGGGACCGGACTGATGATGTTGGAGATGTTGGTCATCGTGATGCAGGCGTACATCTTCACGATGCTGACCGCGTTCTACATCTCGGAAGCCGTCCATGGGCACGGAGCGGAGGAGCACCTTGCCTCGGGGGAGGAAACGCACGACAGCCACGACCACGTTCGACCCGTAACTGAAGGCGTAGCGGCCTAGAGCCCAAGGAGGAGTAGATGACGGAGTTCGCGTTGCAGCTGGCTCAAGAAGCGCAGACCGGCGTGACGGACGAAGGTCTAAAGGCCGTTGCGCACGGCCTCGTGTACGGCCTCGGCGCCATCGGTCCGGGCGTAGGCATCGGCCTGGTTTTCTCCAGTGCTATCCAAGCCATGGCCCGACAGCCGGAGACCGCCGGCGAGACGCGCACGACGATGTTCCTGGGCTTCGCGCTGATCGAGGCTCTGGCCCTGTTCGGTTTCGTCCTCGCGTTCATCCTCTAGTAGGCGGGAGGCCTAGATGGGAGCACTTCACAACATCTTGCTCTTCGCCCAAGAGGGCGAACACGCGGAGGAACCCTCCGGTACCGAGCTGATCCTCCCCGCCATCGACGAGCTCATCTGGGGAGCGGTCGCGTTTGCGATCGTGCTGTTCATCCTCACGCGGTTCGCCTTCCCGAAGCTGCGCGAGGCGGTCGAGGCGCGAGAGAAGAAGATCCAGGCGGACCTCGAGGCCGCCGAGGCCTCCAAGGCAGAGGCGCAGCGCGAGCGGGAGCAATATCAGAAGCAGCTGGCCGAAGCTCGCTCCGAGGCCAACCGGATCATCGAGGACGCCCGCGGTCAAGCCGAGCAGGTCCGTAAGGACATTCTCGCCAAGGCCGAGAAGGAGGCCGAAGGCATCGTCGCGCGTGCTTCCGAACAGATCGAGGCAGAGCGCAATCGCACTGTCCAGGAGCTGCAGACGACAATCCGAGATCTGTCCATAGAGCTGGCGGAGAAAGTCGTTGGGCGTGAGCTCGACGGCGGCGTGCACAAAGAGCTGGTGGACGCCTACATCCGCGAGGTCGGAAGCATGAAAGGTCGTTCGAATTAGTGCCCGGTGATGACGTAGTCCGGGGATATGCCGAGGGCTTGTTTCGCCTTGTTCAGGCCGAGGGCGATCTCGCGCGCGTCGAAGACGAGCTCTATCGTTTTGGCAAGCTGCTCGAGACCAATCACGAGCTGAAGCAAGCACTCTCAGACTTGAGTCTCGACAAGGCGCAGCGGACGAAGATTCTCGACGAGCTGCTGGCCGATCGCGTCTTGCCGCAAACGCTGACCCTTGTCGCGTTCGTGGTCGATCAGGGCCGGGGCCGTCAGTTGCCGCAGATCCTGGCGGAGCTGAGCGAGCTCGCGGCCGCCGCGCGCCAAACCGTCGTGGCCGAAGTCCGGACCGCGGTTCCGCTTGACGAGCAACAGCGCAAGCAATTGGCCGATGCGCTCTCGAAGGCCACCGGCAAGAACGTCGATCTCAAGCCTCTCGTAGACCCGTCCGTGATCGGGGGGGTTTTTGCCAAAGTCGGAGACACCGTGATCGACGGCACGGTTAGACGCCGTCTCGAACAACTGAAGGAGCAGGTGAGGAGCTAGTGGCAAGAGCCGAACTCTCGATAGATCCGCAGGAGATCTCGTCCGTCCTCAGGCGCCAGGTCACCGAGTACAAGCCGACGGTCTCTCAGGAGCAGGTCGGCCGTGTCATGGAGGTCGGCGATGGGATCGCTCGCATCAGCGGCCTTCCGACCTGCATGGCGAACGAGATGATCGAGTTCCCGGGGGGCCTGATCGGCCTCGCGATGAACTTGGACGAGAACCTGATCGGGGCGATCGTTCTAGGCGACGCGTCCCACGTGGAAGAGGGCGACCCCGTCAAGCAGACCGGGAAGATCCTTTCCATCGGCGTGGGTGACGGTCTCCTGGGTCGAGTGGTCAATGCTCTCGGTGAGCCGGTAGACGGCAAGGGTCCGATAGAGACCACCGCGCAGCGGGCGCTCGAGGTGCAGGCACCCGGCGTTACCGCTCGTCAGCCCGTGAAAGAACCGCTCCAGACGGGGATCAAGGCGATCGACTCGATGACGCCGATCGGGCGC
>DATADF010000111.1:0-6280 GCA_036258695.1 Actinomycetota bacterium | reverse complement strand
ACTTCCCCCAAGAGGTCGAGAAACCGTTGAACATCGTGATGCTGGTGCCCCTGAACGAGCTGCCGGGTCGAGCACCGGACGGTTCGTTCGAGCAGCTCGACGAGGAGTGGCCGCTCGAGTCCGCAACTCAGGAGTCCGGATGGCTACGGGGGATGGTCACCGCCCTAGCTCAGGTGACCGCGCCACCTCCACCACGTGAAAACGCGCGGCCGAATCGCCGGTCCCGACGCGAGCGAATCCGGCGGCGACGCGCGCCGCTGAAACCAGCCCGACCGACACTGAAGCTGGCACTTGCCCCGGTCCCGCGTCTCGTCGAGGAGTTGGCCGACATGGCGGATGGATTTCGCCGAGCCGACGCAGGGGACCAGGTCACCGTGGAGGCATCGGCGCCTGGGGCGCTCGCGGCTGCGCAGACCTTGGCCGACCTACGGACCCTTGTTAACCGCGATGGGATCCAGCCGATTCTCGTTCCCTACGCATTTCCGGATCTACCGGCTCTAACGCTCGAAGAGGTGGCGGCACAGCTGGATGCCGCGGAGACCACGCTGTCTAGGCTTCTCGGTCAAGCCTCCGATCTCTCGCGTACCTGGCTATTCCCCCCGGCGGGAAGGATCGACGCGTCGGCTCTCGCAGATCTGCGCTCCTTGCAGGCGGCCGAACACACCTTTTCCTCGGAGGCGGCTTTTGCTTCGGACGTTGCCGTCGCCCCCGGCTGCCCCGAACCGTTTGCCAGTTTCACATGCCCGGTGTCCATGGAGGCCGGAGACGACACGAGCCGAGGGTTCGTCTCGGATTCCAAATTGCAGGACCTGCTCGGGGACCTGGCCCGATCGGAGACTCCGTCCACCGTCGCGATGCAACGCTTCTGGGCGGACACGGTGCAGGTATGGGCCGAATTACCGGGCACATCCAATCGCGTGCTCTACTTCGCCCTGCCCACTACCTGGCACCCCTCCCCTGCCGACGCGAAGCGCTTCTTCACCTCCTTGAAGCGCGCTCCATGGCTGCGGACTCTGACACCGGAAGAGGCGTTGGCCCGCGGGGAGCCGCAGCCCCGCCCCATGGTCGATTTCGAAACCGGCCCCACGGCGGAACCGCAGCTCGACCCGACTCTTGCCGAGGCCGCGGAGCGGATCGCCAGTCTCGAGGCCCTTATCCCAACGACGAACCGATCGAGCGTGCAACGCCAGATGCTGCAACGGCTGAACACCAACTTGCTCGTCGCCCGCAGCCGGGTGTGGCTCGACGAGGAATTGGTCGACCGCGGTCTGAGCTACGCCTCCGGCACTGTGGAAGAAACCGATCGCCACTTCCAGGCGGTCCAGATAGGAGGTGCGGAGGAGATCGCGCTCACGTCGCAGCGTGCGCCGATCCAATTGCTTCTACTCAATCAAAATGCGCACCCGGTCGCGGTGCGCGTCTATCTGGAGTCTGAGGGACTCGAACTTCAGCAGGACGTCCTCGACGAGATCGTGCCGGCGGAGCGTACGCGCCAGATTCAGATTGACGCGGAAACACGAGCCAGCGGGATCTTCCCGCTGAGGGTGAGCGTCCGCACGGCGGACGGCTTTGAAATCGCCCGAACATCGATACGTATTCGATCCACTGAATTCAACGACGTCGCTCTCGGCCTGACGATCGGAGCGTTGATGTTTCTCATCGCGTTCTATGTCTTTCGCACCACCCGGAGGAGGTCGGCAGCCGCAGCCGGGACCGACGCGGCTTGAGCACCAGCGACCAAGCGCCGTTGAGCGAGCAGATCGAAGCCCGTCCTTCCCTCGCGCGTGCAACGGCGCTGATGACTCTGGGCACGGTGCTGTCGCGCGCCACCGGTCTTGCGCGTGTCGTTGCTATCGCCTCCGCTCTGGGAGTCGTCGAATCCGGACGCCTTACGGACACCTACAACTTGGGCAACACCGCGCCGAACATCATCTACGAGCTCATACTCGGCGGCGTCCTGACGTCGGTGTTCGTTCCGGTTTTTGTCGAGCTGCGAGAGCGGGAGGGGCACGAACGAGCTTGGGAGATCGCGAGCGCGATCATCAATCTCTCCCTCGCGGTACTTCTCGGCATGACGATTCTGGGAATCCTCGGAGCGCCGCTGCTCGCCAACATCTACACGAGCCGACTCGAGGGGGCCCAGTCGGCGCTGCAGCACGAGATCTTGACCTTCCTGTTACGCCTGTTCATCCCCCAGATCATCTTCTACGCGCTCGCGGCGATGACCGCTGGCCTACTGAACTCACATAACCGCTTCGCGGTCCCGATGTACACGCCCATCCTCAACAACATCACGGTGATCGCGGCCTTCATTTGGTTGCGCGAGGCATTCGGAAGCATCGACGGCCTGGCCGCGGTCACGCGCCCCCAAATGCTCTTGATGGGGCTGGGGACGACGGCCGGTGTAGCGGTGATGGCGCTCTCCCAGCTACCTGCGTTGAAAGGACTCGGGCACTACCGCGTGACGTTCTCGGCCGACCACCCATCGGTAAAGAAACTGTTGCGCCTATCAGTGTTCGTAATCGGGTACGTCGTCGCCAATCAGATCGGCTATCTGATCGTTCAGATCCTTGCCAATGCCCAGACCGGCGGATACTCCGCTTACGTTTTTGCCTTTACGTTCTTCCTGCTCCCCCACGGGTTGTTCGCGGTATCCCTGACCACCGCTCTGCTTCCGAGCATGAGCGAACACGCGGTCAACGAGCGCTGGGACAGTTTCAGGGAACGACTCTCCACGGGGATCCGCTCCACATTGTTCTTGATCCTTCCATCGACGGTGGGGTTTCTCGTGTTGGGCGAAGGGATCGTTCGGGTCCTGATCGAGCACGGTGTCATGACGGAGACCTCGACGCGCCTGGTCGCCGGTGTCCTGCAGCTCTTCGTCCTTGGTCTCGTCCCATTCGCTCTGTTCCAACTCTTCCTGCGCGCGTTCTATGCATTGCAAGACACCAAAACGCCATTTCTGATCAATTGCGCAGCCGTGGCCCTGAACATCGCGATCAACATCCCGATGTTCAACCTTCTGGGTGTCCGGGGACTGGCCGCGGGCCATGCGAGCGCCTACGTATTCGGGGTAATCCTCCAAGCGCGCGCATTGCGACGCAGGATCGGGGGCCTGGACGGAAGCCGCGTGCTCGCCTCTTCCATGCGCATGGCAGCCGCGACTCTGGGGATGGGAGCGCTCGTGTGGGCAGTTGCAACCGCCATGCCGAGCGGAGCCGGCGCCGGCTGGGTGGGAGAAGCCCTGGCCCTCGCGGTCCCGATCTCCGTGGGCGGGGCAAGCTACTTAGTGCTGTCCCACGTCCTGCGCGTGCCCGAGCTCGAGTTCGTCAAGGGGCTCTTACGACGCAGAAACCCGGTGTGATCCTTTGGCCCGAGGCCGCAGTGGTCGATAATCAACCCATGAAAATCCTGCGAGAAGAGCGCGGCATAGTCGTCGACTGGCTCCTCAAGATGGTCCTGTTCATCGGAATCCTCGTAGTGATCCTTTTCGATGGCGGGTCGATCGCCGTGAACATCTTTGGGTTGGACTCCGCGGCGGACGAGGTAGCAAACGTGGTCTCAACTCACGTCGTGCGCCAATCGGGGACCAGATTTACGGACTTCCAAATCTGGGAGCTGGCCAACAACACGATCGAGGAGTTTGGCTACGGAGGAGCGAAGCTCGTCAAGAAGGGATCGGGCATCGATCCGGACGGGAAGATCACGATCAAACTGAGACGCACCGCCACGACTTTGATCGTCAGCCGGGTGGGCTTTATGAAGGATTGGGCAAAAGCCACGGCCGAGGGCACCGCCACCGCGCAGTAGCGGCAACTACCATCTGTTTATGTCAGATGTAGTACTCGGACGTCGCTACGCGCTTGAATCGGTTCTCGCCCAGGGTGGCATGGCAACCGTCTGGCTCGCGCGCGACCAGGTCCTGGCTCGCCCGGTCGCGGTCAAAATCCTGCACGACCATTTGGCTGCAGACGCGGCTTTCGTCGAGCGCTTCGAACGCGAGGCCCTGGCTGCCGCGCGCCTAACACATCCCAACATCGTCGCGATCTACGACTCGGGCGCCGAAGATGGCGCGCAGCCGAAGCACTACATCGTGATGGAGTACTGCAGCGGAGGCACGCTCGCAAATCTCACGAAAAGTCGATCAGGACTTTCGCCGGAGCGGGTCGCGAGCATGGGAAGCGAGATCTGCATAGCGCTCGACTTCGCCCATACCGCAGGCGTGATCCATCGGGATCTCAAACCGGCAAACGTTCTGATCGCAGAAGACGACCTGCTCAAGGTCGGGGATTTCGGCATCGCCAAGGCGGCATTCGCCTCCGGCGATATCACGACCACCGGAATGATCCTCGGGACCGTCGCCTACGTCTCTCCCGAGCAGGCTCAAGGAATTGAGCCGGACGCGCGGTCCGACCTGTACTCGCTCGGAATCCTCCTTTACGAGCTGCTCGTGGGACGACCACCGTTCCTGGCGGACAGCGCCGTAGCCACTGCAATGCAACACGTTCAAGAGCGGCCTCCGGCCCCGCGGAGCATGCGGGCGGGCATCCCCCGAGCTCTGGATTCGGTGGTGTTGAAGGCGCTCGAAAAGGATCCCGCCAAGCGCTGGCAGGACGCCGCCGAGATGGGGGCAGCTCTGCGACAGGCCGTCGGAATGCGCGCGGGATCCCCAGTTCGAGCGGCAACGCCGACGCGGTCGACCAAGGTGGGGCGCCCGGACGAGACCACTCAATCCACAGGGCGAGACGCGCGCTGGACCGTTGGAATCGTCGTACTGGTGATCGTGGCCGTCGCGTTGGCGCTGAGCCTGGTCCGGGAGCAGGGCGATCGTCCGCGCGCCGACGGCGACCCAGGGTCTTCTCGGATCACCGTCGTAGAGGTGAATTCCTTCGATCCCCAGGGGGATGACGGCACGGAGCACGAAGAGCTTGTCGGCAACGTGAGCGATGGGAACCCCGCCACGACGTGGATCACCTCGCAATACGAGGCGTCTCTGGAGGACGTCGGCAAAGAGGGTGTGGGTCTGCTGTTCGACCTCGGCCGCCCGAGGGAGCTGTCGGGTGTCGAGATCATCTCCCCGACTCCCGGCTACGACCTAGAGCTCCTGGCCGCCGAAGAGCTGGGCGCGGATGTAGACGACTACACGGGCGTCGCAACGGTTACCGACGCGGCGGAGCGCGAGACCATCGAGGTCTCGGCCGAGAGCGCTCGCTATTGGGTCTTGTGGTGCGTCGAACTTCCTCCCGAGCTTCAGTTGTCGATCGCCGAGGTGCGCTTCCTTGCATCCTGATCCCGAGCACATCCCAGACGAGGAACTCATAAGTAAGGTTGCGGGCGGAGATCAGAGCGCCTTCAACATCCTGGTTCAACGCCACGAGGACAAGATCTTCGGACTCGCTCACCGCGTCCTGGCGGATCGAGGCGACGCGCTGGATGCAACGCAGGAGACGTTGCTGACCGTGTACCGGCAGGCAAGCACATTTCGGGGTGACTCAGCCTTCACGACGTGGCTATACAGGATCGGAATGAATACCAGCCGCGACCTCCTACGCAAGCGTCGACGCTGGCAGCGCGAAGGGGACGACATAGAGGGAATCGACCCGCCCTCCTCCGGCCGCATCGACGATCAGGTGAGCCAGCGCGTGGACTTGGCGCGCGCATTGGAGCAGCTAAGCGAGGACTACCGCGAGCCGGTCTTGCTGCACGATGTCCTCGGCGTGCCATATGAAGAGATCGCCCGGGTAACCCGCACGAACATCGGCACGATTAAGTCGAGAATCAGCCGGGGCCGGCGAAAGCTTGCCGACTTGATGGAACCTACGACCTCGGCGGCTGCGTCAAAGGATGTGACATGAAAGCGCTAGATCACTCCGCGGTTAGCGAGCTCTTAGAGCGCTATATCGCCGGGCACCTGGATGACGAGACCGGCGCCGCCGTAGCTGCACACGATCGCGCGTGCACGCAGTGTCGCCGCGAGGAGACGGGCCTGCGCAGCTTGCTCGCTCCAATCGACGGCCTAACGCCGAGCGAGCGGTCGCGATTGAGGACCGGCCTTGCGACGGCACTGTCAGGTGAGACCCAAGGGTCGGCGGAGGTTGTCTCGTTGCGACGGCCGCTCCTGGCCCGGCTCGCCCCAGCCCTCGGGGCGGCTGCACTGCTCGCGATCGTGGTCGTGGCGCTGGCTCGCCTCGACTTTGCCCCTCAGTCGGGCGACGACTCGGGAGCGAGCGCGCCAAGCGCTGAAAACGGCGCGGTTCAGGACGCACCTCGAGTCGCTCCC
>DATADF010000110.1:0-9141 GCA_036258695.1 Actinomycetota bacterium | reverse complement strand
GTTCGTGCGGGCGATCCGTTGAGATCGCCAGCGACGAAGTAGAGAGCTGGGCTCGCAAGGCGGCACGCCGCCACCGCTTCACATCGGTTAGTCATACGGTCGAGCTATTCGGACTGTGCTCGGCCTGCAGCGCCTGACACTTTCGCCCGACCTCAGCTCGCCCCCCGGTATCGTCCGCACATGGCACAAGGTGAAGTCATGGCCGTGAGCGCCATCGGCGTGGATCGTCCGGGCATAGTCGCCGCAGTGACGAAGGTCCTGTACGACCACGGCTGCAACCTCGAGGATGCGACCTCAACGATCTTGCGTGGCCACTTCTCAATGACGCTCATCGTGCGCACATCGCCGACGACCGATAGGGACAAGCTACAGGAGGACCTGGAGGCAATCGGCGCGGACCTAGAGCTGATGGTCAGCGCACGGCTCGTTGACGAGACCTCAGGCGCCGTAGCTCCGCCCACCCACATGATCTCCGTCTACGGAGCCGACAGACCGGGAATCGTCTATCGAGTGGCCTCGGCACTGGGCGAGCTGGGCGCGAACATCACCGATTTGACCTCTCGGATCATCGGGGAGGACGACAATCCCGTCTATGCACTGATGATCGAAGTGCAGCTTCCCGGAGATGCGGACGCCGACGCGGCTCTCGCGTCGCTACGCCAGGAACCGGGTCTGGAGGTGCACGTCAGCCCGATCGAGGCCGACGTCCTCTAGTCCGTGGCGGTTCGCCCAGTGCTCTCGCTTCCCGATAGGCGGCTGTCCGTTCCCGCAGGCGCCGTGGGTACTGCGAACGTAGATGAGCTGGTCCGCGACCTCGTCGACACGATGCGTGCCTCGCCGGCCTGCGTGGGGCTGGCCGCTCCTCAGATCGGTGTCGGTCTGCGAGCTTTCGTCGCAGATGTGAGCGGTCATCCAAGGACGACTACATCTCACGGCCTCGTCGTCTTGATGGATCCCGAGATCATCGAATCGCATGGCCGCGAGGCGGGCCGAGAGGGATGCATGAGCGTCCCACATCTGACCGCGAACGTCGTGCGCGCGCAGCGCATTGTTGTGAGAGGGCGTCAGCCCGATGGAAGTGCTCGAGTGATTGCGACCGATGGCTTTGAGGCCCGGGCGTTCCAGCACGAGATCGACCATCTCGACGGCAGCCTGATCCTCGATCGGGTGGCCTCGCTCAGTACCGATGTCTTCCGTCGCCGCCGGTATCAGTGATGGCGCCGGCTGGGCTGATCTTGTGCGGGGGGCGCAGTCGCAGGATGGGAACCGAGAAGGCATTGCTTGAATTCGCGGGCGAGCGTCTCATCGACAGAGTGCACGCGCGGCTTGCCGAGATTGCGCAACCGATCTTCTTCGCGCCGGGCACGGTCGGCCGACTGGGTCCACTTCCCGGCCCTGAAGTGTCCGACACCATTTCGAATGTTGGTCCCCTGTCCGGGATCGCAGCGGGATTGGCTGCGTCGCCTCACGAGCTTCTATGCGTCGTCGGCGTGGACATGCCGTGGTGCAATCCCGCCCTCTTTGAACTCGCCGCCGACAAATGGTCGGGCCACGACGCCGTGGTGCCCCGGGACGACAATGGGGCTCAGGTCCTCCACGCCATCTACGCGCGCTCAGCTTTGCCACAAATAGAGCGCGCCCTAGCAGAGCAACGGCGGAGCGTTCTGGCGCTATTGGACGACCTCGACGTCTTGTATCTAGACGAGGAGTCGTGGCGGCCGCTGGATGCGGGAGGCCGATTTGCGTTGAACATCAACGCGCCCGGGGATCTAGCTCGCTTCTCCTCCGGCTAACAACCTGTCGGCGAGCGCGATCGCCTGCTCTAGACCCTCGCCGGCATCCCGCCCCCTTGCTTCCTGGGAGGCCACATAGCGGCCCGCCATAAAAGTCGCAAGAGGGGCGTTCCTTCGCTCCGTGCCGTGCGCCACAACGCGCGCAAGTTCGAGCACTCGCTCGGGGTCTACGTCCCCCCATTTGTCACCCGCCAACTCATGTCTGTAGGAATCGATCCACTCGTCCATAGGAAACTAATCCTCGCTCTTTTTGCGTGCCGAGCGGCGGCTCGCTGCTGGTCTCTTTTCGAGTTGTGCGAGCCCGTTCCACGCGAGGTTCACCAGATGCGACGCGACGACGTCTTTCTTCGGATGTCCGACCTCGAGCCACCACTGTCCGACGAGGGCAACCATGCCGACCAGGGCTTGTGAATAGAGAGGCGCAAGCTTTGCCTCATAACCTCTTTTCTTGAACTCGTCGCGCAAGATGAACTCGACTTGTGTAGCGAGATCCCCGATAACGCTGGCCAAAGTTCCGCTCGAACTCGCAACAGGCGAGTCCCGCACAAGGATTCTGAAGCCCTCGGGTTCTTCCTCGATGTAGGTGAGGAACGCAAGCGCGGCCTGGTGAACACGTTCCCGCGGATGGCCCGCTTCCAAGGATGCCGTAATGCGCTCAACAAGTTCTCCAACCTCGCGGTCGACAACTACGGCGTACAGCCCCTCTTTGCTGTTGAAATGTTCGTAGACGATGGGCTTCGACACCTTGGCCCGGGATGCGATCTCCTCGATGGACGCTGCTTCGAATCCCTTCTGAGCGAATACCGACCTACCCACCTCGATGAGCTGAGCGCGACGCTGCTGTCCCGTCATACGCACCGCGCGCTCCGCTTGCGCCATGGGTTATGCGGCGGCTTTGGCGGCTAGCTGCTTGGGCGAAACCGTCTTGAGGTCCCACGCGAGCCCAAATGCCTTCAGAGCGCGGATCACACCCGCGGTCAGATCGATTTGGTAAGCCCTGAGCCCGTGGATGGCAGACGACGGAAATGCGTGGTGGTTGTTGTGCCACGACTCACCGAATGAGATCAAGGACAACATCCAGTTGTTCGTCGAGAAGTCGGTTGTTTGATACGGCCGCGTCCCGTAGAAATGGCAGATCGAGTTAATGCTCCACGTAACGTGGTGCAGCAGGAAGATGCGAACGAGGCTGCCCCAGATGAAGGCCGAGGTCGCGCCGGCGAGGCTTCCCGTCAGAATCAAACCGAGAACCGCCGGCATTGCGAAGCTGATTGCGACCCACAAGGGAAAGAGTCGATCGATCAGTCGCATCCCGGGATCCTTCACCATGTCGGGAGCCCATCTGCGCGCCGATGTCTGCTCGTCGCTGAAAAACCAGCCCATGTGCGCGTGCCACAGACCCTTCAGCACTCCGCGCACACCCGGGCCCTCTTCGAGATGCGGCGAGTGCGGGTCGCCCGGCTGGTCCGAGAACGCGTGGTGACGGCGATGGTCCGCGACCCAGCGGATGACCGGGCCCTGAATTGCCATCGAGCCGGCAACGGCAAGCGCGTACCTCACCCATGGCTTGGTCTGGAAGCTCTGGTGCGTGAACAAACGGTGGAATCCCACAGTGACGCCCAGCCCCGTCCCCACATACATCGAGGCGAAGAGCAGCCCGTCCACCGCGCTCAGCCCGTTGCCCCAGAGTGTCCAAATCGCAGCTATGAGCCCGAGAAAAGGAAGGATCGTCACCACCAATACGAGACGTTTTTGCAGCCGGGCGGTCTTGACATCCAGGAGGCGCACTCCAGGTATCTCGGGGGCTGTGCGCTCTGCGCGAGCGCCAAGGACCGTCGCCATTGCCATCTCCTCTGCTGGGTTACGGATCCGTAGGTTACGTTTCCGTAACTTACGGTAGCGTAGGGAGGATGTCAAACGGCGGCTGACTCAGATACAGCCGGGGCGAAGTCGGGCAGCCCCCCGCTAAAGACAGCCGAAACAAACGGCGGGCGCCCCGCGCCCGCCGTCGTGTGCTTCGATCAGAGGCGTTTACGCCTTGGCGTAGTTGGCTGCGCCCTGAAACTCCACGAACACCGCCGGCTCGTCACCCACGACCCAAGCGTCGTGACCCGGAGAGATGCGATAGACGTCTCCCGGCTTCACCTCCCCGGAGCTGCCGTCCTCGTGCTCCACATGAAGCGATCCTGAGACGACGTAACCGATGTGCTCCACCTGACACTTGTCGGTCTTGACTACCGGCTTGATGCATTCCGACCAGCGCCACCCAGGCTGGAACGTGTATCGCCCTATCTGACCCTCCGCGAGGTTGACGAGCTCGACGGTCGTCTTCTCTGGGGTTCTAGTCTCGTCCGGATTGTCGAAGTTCCTGGACTCAACACCTGCCATTACTGCCTCCTTAAATCGGCCTCCGTATCAAGCGAAAACTTATCGCTCCTACTTAACGAGTCACTTTGACGCGGCCACCCATAAAGCCACCGTGGACCAGGCAGATGAACTTGAAGCCTTTATCACCGGAGGCATTCGGAAACCTCTCGGTCCACGGGTTGGGGTTGCGGTCCCAGTCACTCCCATCCGGGAAGCGCGGGAAGATGAGTCCCGAGTTCTCATAATCGGAATTGCCGGTAACTCGGCCGTCCCCGACCTCCCAAGGAAGTAGCTCGTTCAGGTCGGCCTCGAGCGTCGTCCCCTCCGGGCACGTCGGCTGTTGCGTCTCGGGATCGAATCCGGTTGGCTCCACGTCGGGCGCGCTGCCTTCGTCACCATCTGGATCGCAGCCCGGGACGATGAAGTTGTCGAATACATCTTTTGCCTGCGCGCCACCAAAGGTCGCCGTGTGAGGCTCGATTTGGCCCATGAAGTGGAACTGCACTCGCGACCCGCGCGGGACAGACATCCGACGCGGGTAAGAGGCGAACAGCTCGATTGGTCCTGCCGCCGCTCCAACGAACACGTCGTACACCTTGTCCCCCGCGCTATTGACGTGAGAGGTCCGCTTCGAGCCCATCCGCGCGTGCAGGGCATGTGCATCCTCAAAGTCCTTGCGGATCAGATCGGCAGCCCGGGCGTCCAACTCGTCTTGGGTGGACGTCGCCGCGGCGTCCTCGACTACCTCCACCTTGAAGTTGACGTTGACGTCGGGTCCGGGCGCGGACGCAGCCCACAGCGTCGTACCGGGCTGGGCCTCGATGCGGACATGGACCTCTGGACGGTTCTCATCGAAAGCCGGAAAGATCACGTCCGAGTTCGGCCCCCACACACAAGGATTGTCGGGGGCGCCGCACGGGTCGCCGGTGCCGAAAAACACCTCGAGGTCGAACTTCAACGCGTCTTCGCCCTCATCGGGGTCGAACAGGACGAAAGACCCTGGCGCCCCGATTTGTGAGTCGATCTCACCCATCAACTCCTGCGGGTAGGCGCCCTCCGGTGCCATACCTAGGAACCCGGGCGTAAAGACGATCGAGTCGCCGTCGTGCACACGAACCGAACCTGGATAGAAGCGAGTCGAGAACCCCGGTACACCCTGCTCGAAGAACTCCTGGCCTACTTGGATCTGATAGGTGCCGCCATGATTCGCCCGAGCCGTAGAGCTCGGTGCCAAGATCGCACCGACTAATGCCGCACATGAGAGCGCGGCCAAACTGCGCTTGCTCAAAGGTTCTCCTTTCCGATTTCCCGGCGCGCACTCATCGCGCCGACTAGGACACCCGCTCAACCTGAGCCGAAAGCATTTCATGGTCGAAGAGACCAAGCCACAATTTTCTTGGGCACACGATGCCCCTATTCCGGCGAGGCAGGAGCTCGAATTCCGATCTGACCCCGGAGGGAAACAACGAGCGGGCGCTAGAGAAGATCCGCACCTGCCGGTTGCGACACCTAAGGCAGCTGAGGAGACTCTTGTCACCCCACCGACGTAAGTCCACCGGCGACGGCATGAGCGGAGGCGGATGAGAATCGAACTCACCCACCGGGTCGCCCCGGCGCACCGGTTTTGAAGACCGGGAGGGACACCAGTCCCCATTCGCCTCCAGGAAATTTTTCCCGCTCTCCAGATTCCCCTTGCGGCGGGGCGGGAGAAAGGTCATCCTAAGCGTTCCCGACAGGGCAAAATGGCAGGTGACGGGGCAGAAACGGCACCTGGGTGCCCCCTTTGGGGCATTCGCGCAATGTCCGTTGCCGGCTGGCGGAACGACGCCCCGGCCCCAGGCGTTATATGTGCCTAGAAGGCCTGTTGGGCGTACTTGATGGGCAAGATAGAAGGGATGCGATGGCACGTCTACGGATCGCCGAACGGATCGTCTACGAGGACCTGACCGACCAGGAACTCGTCGGCCGGGCCCGTTCGGGCGAGGAGCAGGGTCTGGAGACCCTCCTAGAGCGATATCGCAGTTTCGCTCGGGCGAAGGCCCGCTCCTACTTCCTCGCCGGCTCCGACCGGGAGGACGTGATCCAAGAGGGCATGATCGGGCTGTTCAAGGCCGTTCGCGACTTCGACACCGCTCAGGAGACCCCGTTCAGGGCCTTTGCCGAGCTCTGTATCTCCCGCCAGATCCTCACCGCCATCAAGACGGCCAATCGCCACAAGCACCAGCCCCTCAACTCCTCGGTCTCTCTCGACGCTCCGGCCTACACCGACAGCGCCTCCCAACGCCCGCTGTCGGACCATCTGATCGCTCCGGCGTTCAACGATCCGGCCGAACTAGTCGTCTCGGCCGAGGAGATCGAAGCCATCCGCGACTCGATGCGGGACAACCTCACAAAACTCGAGGGAGATGTGCTGCGGCTCTATATGGACGGCAAGTCCTACGAGGAGATCGCCGGCACCCTCGGCAACCACGTGAAGTCGATCGACAACGCTCTCCAGCGCATCAAGCGCAAGCTTCAGCGTCACATTCAGCAGCGCAACGCCATCTCGGGCTGAACCTCACCGCCGTTCGGCGGGTCACCATGCGGAAGTAGCCTCTTTCTATGGCCGATCCGATCATCTGGCACGACAAGGTCCCATTACGGTCGCCGATACTCGTCGCCGCCTTCCGGGGGTGGAACGACGCCGGTGAGGCCGCCACTTTTGCCGCTCAGCACCTATGTCGGGTGTGGGATGCCCAGAAGATCGGTGAGATTGACCCGGAGGAGTTCTACGACTTCCAAGCCGTGCGGCCGCAGGTGCGACTGGTCGATGGCATTACGCGCGAGATCACGTGGCCGGGGAACGAGTTCTGGGCGGTCACGCTCGATAGCTCGCCGCATGACGTCTTGTTGATGATCGGCACCGAGCCGAACACTCGGTGGAAGAAGTTCAGCTCCGCCATCGTCGATGTGGCGCGCTCTTACGACGTCCAGCTAGTTCTTACGTTCGGGGCGTTGTTGGCGGATGTCCCCCACTCACGACCAGTGCATATCACCGGCACGGCGGTGAGTCAGCATCTGATCGACAAGCTGAGCCTGCAGCGCTCGCGCTACGAAGGGCCGACTGGGATCGTCGGTGTTTTGCACGACGCGTTCGCCGCTACGGGAATCGACTCGGCGAGTCTGTGGGTTGCAGTCCCCCACTACCTGGCTGTTTCCCCGAATCCCAAGGCCGCGCTGGCGCTTGTCGATCGCGCCACTGAATTGATCGGCGCGGAAGCCGACGTCGAAGCGCTGCAGCGTGCCGCGGAGGCATACGAGGATCGGGTGTCGGAGATAGTGGCGTCCGACGAGGACATCCAATCGTACGTTCGCATGCTCGAAGAACGCGCGGACGAGCGCGAGGATGAAGAACAAATGGATCCCACGAAGCTCCCATCGGGAGACGTCATCGCAGCCGAGTTGGAGAAGTTCCTACGGGAACGTTCGGAGGGGGACTCCTAGAGCCCCGGCCAGTCCTTCTTTTGCTCCTCAACAGCGGGCCACTCTGATTTGCCGGAGTCGTCGGCTCCCGCCAGCACTTCGCCGATGTCGCGCTTGCCCGAGATATCCCCCGCGGCGCTCAAAAGATCCTCGAGCGACGCCCTCTCTTTGCCCTCAACACGGATGCGAAGAGAAGCGAGCACATCGGCTTGAGGATCGGTGAGGCCGTGCCCGCGGTCGATCTCGGCCAGAGTCTCAGCAGCTTTGCGGAACAGCTTGCGATCGGCGCGCGCCTGTTCCTCCAGCTCTTTGATTCGCTGCTTGAGTTCTTCTTCCGAGTCGGCCACGAACCAAGCCTACGTAGTTGTGGGAACCGTCTCTAACCGGCGGGAGGCGAAGGATAGATCGCGCTGTACGGCAAGTTGTCGATCACGAAAGTCGTGTAGTACGCCGACACGAAGACGTTCTCGCTGCCAGCCTCCAACGTCTCCCGATCCCCAGCGACCAGTTCCATCAGCGGCACCGTGTCCCAAGGCTGGTGGTAGCCGGGATAGTCGGCCGCATCCTTCATCCCGGTCCAGCGCATCGAGAAGTAGCCCTCCGCGCCGAAGCTTTGCTCATCAGAATTACGCGGATTCGGCCCGCAACTGCAGACGTGGGGCTCCGTCCCCAGCGGCCATGTTTGCTCGACACCGGTTCCTCCGTCACCCTCGGGAAACTCGAGGAAATCGAAATTCACGTAATCGATTACCGGGAGCGCTACTGGAGCGTCGGTGGGAACTCGGCCGTGATAGACGCACATGCAGTACGGGGCGGGATAGCCAATACCGACCATGTCGAAGCCGAAGACGGCAGCGAACTTCTGGCCTTGCTCGTGCATCTCCGCTGCATAGGCCTGTGAACCTAGGCGCCCATTCTCCTCACCGTCGAACCAGAGGATCGCGATCGAGCGTTTCATCTTGAGTTTTGAAAAAGCCTTGGCGAAGAAACGCAGCATGTTTGTGCCACTGCCGTCGTCGTACGCGCCTTGGATCGTGACCTGGGGCGCTCCGGGGACGATGTCGTAGTGCGCGACCAAAGCGATCCATTCATCCGGATATTTGGTTCCACGTTTCACGGCTTCGACAACTCGGACGGGTCCGTAGACGCTATCGACGCCCTCGACTTCATATTCAAGAATGCGGGTCTCGAATCCGTAGCCTTTGGCCTCCTCGGCGAGAAACTCAGACGCGGCGATGTTGTTCGGCATCCCCTGTTGTCGCATCGGGAAGCGCTCGACGAAATCCTCGAGCCCCGCAATGATCTCCGCCCCCGTGATCTTGGGCTCCGGCACCTTATCGAGATCGATGTAGCGCGGCGGTTGAGCCGAGGCCGAAGGAAATCCGGCTCCTGCCAGCAACAGCGTCCCAATAAGCGCGACGACGGCGCGTTGTCTTGACCTCATGGTGTAGATCTCCCCTCGCCGGTTTGCGGTTGAATTCGCCACGACTGGACTGAGCCCCTCCAGGCGCAGGAAGCCTGG
>DATADF010000109.1:0-4764 GCA_036258695.1 Actinomycetota bacterium | reverse complement strand
GCGGAGCCGTAGCCGAGTCCGAGCCCCTCTTACCTCGTGGGGACCAGGGTCGGCCAGGTGTACATGCTCCTCGGTCCCCGCTCGGGCATCTAACGAGTAACCGCGGCCGACCGGCCGCCGACCCGTAAGCCGGCGGGTCATTTCTGTGATGTCGTGACGCCACGTTTACTCTGCGCGCATGGCGACTAGGCAAGTGGGGGCTAGACCACGCATCGGTCGTGCCCGGGCGTTCTGGCTCATCCTGATTCTCGTCGTTCTGGCGGCCGCCGCGTCGTCCCGCTTCTACACCGACGTGTTGTGGTTCCAAGAGGTGGGCTTCGAGTCCGTTCTGTGGAAGAGCCTCGGAACTCAGTTCGCCGTGGGCGCGGCTGTCGCTCTCATCGTGGGGCTAGTCGTGTTCGGCAATCTCCTTTTGGCGCAACGACTCGCGCCCGCATACCCACTGCCGCCGCGCGGTCTCACCGGACGACTCGATCCGGCTCAGCGCTACCGCGAGGTTCTCGGCCCCATCATCAGCTGGCTTCGGATCGGGGTCTCGGTTGCGATTGGGCTTCTCACCGGCCTGGCTGCGGCCGGCCGCTGGCAGACCTATCTCCTGTGGCAGAACCGGGTGTCGTTCGGAGCGAACGACCCGCAGTTCAGCCGCGACATCGGCTTCTACGTTTTCGAGTTGCCCTTCTACGACCTGGCGCTGAACTGGCTTTGGGTCGCGCTCATGGCGGGGCTCCTGACCTCGATCGCGGCGCACTACTTCCACGGCTCGCTGAGGCCGGACGTCCGCCCCGGAGGGATCGCGCCCGGCGCTCTCGCGCACCTCTCCGTCTTCTTGGGTGCGCTGGCGCTCGTGAAGGCCGCTCAGTATTGGATCGGCCGTTACCAGTTGAACTTCTCCACTCGAGGTGCCGTCGAGGGCGCGACCTACACCGACGTTCACGCGCAACTCCCCGCCCTCACGTTGCTGACGATCATCTCGATCATCTCGGCGCTCTTGTTTCTCGCCAATATCCGAGTACGAAAGTTCGTCCTGCCGTTGGCCGCCGTCGGTATCTGGGTCCTGACCGCGTTTCTCGCCGGCGGGGTGTGGCCGTGGTGGGTCCAGCGCTTCTCGGTCGCGCCGCAGGAGCCGCAGCGCGAGGGTCCCTTTATCGAGCGCAACATCGAGGCGACCCGCGCCGCGTTCGGCCTCGATCAGGTGGGCTCGATCCCGTACGCGGCACGGTCCGAACTCACAGCTGAGTCCATTAGGGCGAACGGCGACCTTCTCGAGAACGTCCGGTTGTGGGATCCCGGCGTCTTGAAGACCGCGTACTCGCAGCTCCAAGCGATTCGGAC
Source organism: Actinomycetota bacterium (assembly GCA_036258695.1). GTDB lineage: Bacteria > Actinomycetota > CADDZG01 > CADDZG01 > WHSQ01 > DATADF01. The sequence goes on along the minus strand of DATADF010000109.1, from coordinate 3,432 downwards.
GTACTACGAGTTTCCCGATGTCGATATCGATCGCTACGAGATCGACGGGCGGCAGCGCCAGGTGCTTCTGTCGGCTCGAGAGCTTCATCTGCTCGACCTGCCGGAGAAGTCCGAGACTTGGTCCAACCTGCACCTGCAATACACGCACGGGTTTGGCCTCGTTGCGAGCCTGGCCAACGAGTCGAGCGGGGCAGGGCAGCCGCAGTTCCTCTCGAAGGACCTGCCCGGTTCCGTCGTACCGGGGGCCGAGTCGCTCGAGCTGGAACAGCCGCGCCTCTATTACGGCGAGGCATTCGAAAGTCAGGACTACTCGGTCGTCGGTTCCAAACAGCCCGAGCTCGACTACCCATTGCTGAGCGGCGCGGAGCGCAACAGTTACGACGGAGAGGGTGGGATACCGGTCGCCGGCCTGCTGCGGCGCCTGGCGTTCGCGATAAGAGAAGGGGATCCGAATCTCGTCTTGTCGAGCCTCATCGATGCAGACTCGAGGATCCTCATCTATCGCAACGTGCGCGACCGGGTCCGGCGCGTCGCTCCGTTCTTAGAGCTGGACCACGACCCCTATGTGGTCGCCGCCGACGGACGCCTGACGTGGCTGATCGATGCCTACACGTCGACGCGCTTCTATCCGTATTCGCAGAAGTTCGATGCGTCCGACATCGTGTCGGGTGAGGAGACCGGAAACGTCACCGGGCTGCTCCGGGGTGAAATCAATTACGTACGGAACTCAGTGAAGGTCGCCGTCGATGCATATGACGGCACGATGACGTTCTATGTCGTCGACGACGAGGATCCGCTGCTCCAGGCATGGAGCAAGGCCTTCCCGGACTTGTTTTCCAGAGACGAGCCCCCGACCGCGCTGCAAGAGCATTTCCGGTATCCGGAGGATCTCTTCAAGCTGCAGTCCGAGGTCTACCTGACCTATCACATGACCGATCCGCAGGACTTCTATCTCAAGGAAGATGAGTGGGATGTTCCCTCGGTGCAGGTCGCGCCCGGATCCGCGGAGCGCGTGCGCGTCGCGCCTACCTATCTGTTGATCGGCCTTCCCGGCGAGGTCGAGGACGAGTTCTTGTTGACGCGACCATTTACCCCACGGGCGCGCAACAACATGATCGCTTTTCTGGCCGCGCGCTCGGACCCCGGTCATTACGGTGAGCTGGTCACACTTCAGTTCCCACGCCAGATCCAGGTGCCGGGCCCATTACAGATCGACAACCTGATCAACCAGGACGTGGAGATCTCCGAAACACTGACGTTGCTGGGTCAAAGAGGTTCGACCGTTGCGTTCGGTTCTCTCGTTACCTTGCCCATCGGCGAATCGATCCTCTACGTGCAGCCGCTGTTCGTCACGGCCGAGGACGTCGGCATCCCAGAGCTGAAGAAGGTCGTCATGGTGCACGGGCAGGACGTGGTGATGGCCGACTCGTTCGAAGAGGCGCTGACCGATCTGTTCGACCTCGACATCACGCCGGATCCCACGCCTTCGCCCGACGAGGACGACCCGCAGCCCTCGGACAACCGCGGTCTTGCCCGGGTCTTAGCGCGGGCCGCCGAGCTTTATGCACAGGCCCAGGAGGCCCTCGAGGCGGGGGACTTCGCTGAATACGGACGGCTGATCGAAGAGCTGGGCGACCTATTGACGAGCGCCGCGCAAGGGGGAGCCCGCAGATAGGAGCGACTCGCGTCGCCGAGATCGAAGACTGGTTCGCGCGCCAGGGCCTGCCGCATTTCATCCACCAGTACAGCGCGTCGAAAGACATCTTCACGCGGTTGGTTCCCGTCCTCACCCTGATCTTCCTGATCGAGGTGCTGGGGGCGTTGAATCTCGAGTGGGGTTGGGTGGCTAACTCGGCGGCGGTGCTCGGAGGTTTGGGGATCTTGCTCGCCGGTTGGGCGCTCGCAAACCGGGCGCGAAATCGCCCGGCGCTCGCACGACCCGAGCGTGTAGGTGGGATCGAGATTGCCGTGTTCGTTGTGGTGCCGGCGCTCCTGCCGTTGCTGTTCGGAGGCCAGGTGATTTCGGCGGCGACCACGATGGCCATCAATCTCGGCCTCCTAGCCGTGATCTACCTCGTCACGAGCTATGGCCTCTTCGCGATTCTTCGCTGGGCTACCCGGCGTCTGTTCCGACAGGTGGGGGCCCTGTTCGATCTATTGGTTCGCACGCTTCCATTGCTGCTTCTGTTCGTCACTTTCCTTTTCATCAATGCGGAGGTCTGGCAGGTCGCGTCCGGCTTGACCCCGCCATACCTCGCGATGACGGTGGGGATGTTCGTGTTGCTGGGGCTCTTGTTCATGCTGGTGAAGTTGCCCCCCGAGATCGGCAGGTTGGCGCACTTTGACTCGGCTGAAGAGATCTCCGCGCAGGTCGAAGGCACACCGGCCGCGCCTCTGGCGGAGGAGTCGACCGAGTGGTCCAGTCCGGCGCTGTCCCGCGCTCAGTGGGGCAACGTCGGATTGGTTGTGCTGTTCAGCCAGGGACTACAGATCCTCCTCGTAAGCGCTCTCATCGGAGTGTTCTTCGTTGGGTTCGGTCTCCTCACCATCTCGCCGGCGATCGTGGAGTCGTGGACCGGAGGGTCGGCGCGGGTCCTGGCGAGCTTTGACCTGGCGGGACGTTCGCTGGTGCTGACCGAGGAGCTGCTCACCGTCGCTGCTTTCCTCGCGAGCTTTTCGGGCCTGTACTTCACCGTCTACGCGCTGACCGACCCGACCTATCGGGCTGAGTTCTACGAGCAGGTGGTTGCCGACGTGCGTACGGCCTTCGCCGTTAGAGCCGTGTACTTGAGGGAAGTCGCCTGAATCCTCTTGAGGTGGGGTAGGTCGGTTACGAAACGCCTGACACGTGTTCCACGTGCTCACGCTTGTGGACCATCTGCACCACGAAGAATGGTTAGTTCAGCAGACCCACCAAGAACCTAAGCAGTGGGTTGATCGGGTTAAAGATCTCCTCCAACCCCACAGCGGGGATCACGAACTGGCCGATCGCTAGGAGACCCACGATAAGTAAGACATTGCCTGCGCTGCGAGCGAGCTTCACGATGTCAGCATACGGATTCCTTTAGCCCATGCCAGGTCCGAGCCGACGTACTCGGCTGTTAGGGTTTGGGGGCAGGGTGGAGCAGTCTGGTAGCTCGCCGGGCTCATAACCCGGAGGTCGCGGGTTCAAATCCCGCCCCTGCAACCAAGAAACCGCAGGTTAGCGGCCTGAACGTATGTTCGAGTGGCTGAGTTGACCACCGCAGATGTAGCCGAAACGTAGCCGAATGTAAGAAATCCTCTTTTTTGTCTCACCCCCCTCGTACCGTGACAGTCATCGGTCGATAATGCCGAAAAGGGAGGAGCGACCCGCATGACTGAGAACGGCGTCGTTTTCGTCACTCCTGAGGAAGATCTCAGGGCTCGAGTTGGAGGTAACCAGACTCGAGC
>DATADF010000108.1:0-4031 GCA_036258695.1 Actinomycetota bacterium | reverse complement strand
CGCGACCACGGCCGCCCTGGCCGAGTTGCCGAGCATGGAACACTCGGATGCCCTGAAGCGCGCGCTGAAGAAACTTCTCGCCGCGCTGGGCTCATCGGAGGGACCGGTGCCTCTCGAGATATCGCTGGAGGCTGCTTCGGGAAGTCACCTCGAAGCGTTGCAAAGCGCGCTCGCCACTCGGCGGCGCGTGCGTCTCGAATATTTCTCTGCCGCGCGCGGCGAAATCTCTGAGCGTGAAGTGGATCCTTGGGGTCTGGTCGAAGCCCTCGGCCGGTGGTACCTCGTCGGCTTCGATCACCTGCGCGGCGCCGAACGCATGTTTCGCGTCGAGAGGATGAAAGACGTTCTACTGCTCGACGACCCCAGCGAACCGCCCGCGGAGTTCGATCCCGAACGCTATCGGGGTGCATTCGTAGGGGATGCGGAGGAACCTTCGATGACCATCGAAATGTCGCCCGAAGTAGCGCGTTGGTTCGTCGACTATTACCCGGTGCGACGCGTCGATTGGAAGCCGGATGGCTGGGCGGAAGTCGAGCTCGCGCCGGGTGGCACGCGATGGGCGGCGACTCTGCTGCTGCGGCTGGGTGACGGCGTCCGCAAGGTGGCTCCCGCGACATTGCGAGTTCACGCCGAGGAGCTCGCAGCCACCATCGCCGGGCGCTATCGCGACCCCGACACCCATGCCCCTATCACGGGAGCCGCCTGAAGCTTCGGATTGAGTCGCCCAAGGGACAGCCCTCAAGAGCTAAACCTTCTCGCCATTTGGCCCGATAACACCTGTGACGGCTAGAGATCCACGGGAAGGGGTAGGGCAGCATGGTCACCATCAAGGCCACGTGTCCGGTGTGCGGGGAAGTCAAACTGACCGCAGACGACATCGTCCTGCGCATGGGTGCACCCCGCGACAACAGCAGCTACGCCTTCTCGTGCCCCAGCTGCCAGCAGCTCGTAGAGAAGCCCGCCGACGACCGGATCGTCCGACTTCTCCTGTCTGGGGGCGTCATGCCCAGCGTGAACGAGATCCCGGCGGAGGCCCTCGAGGCCCATTACGGGGCTCCGATCGACTATGACGATCTGATCGATTTTCACCAGTTGCTTCAGACCGACGGCTGGTTCGAGCAGCTTCTGCAGGGCCACCACAGCTAAGACAGTCCTTCGGCCTCTTAGCAACCGCTCCTGGGCGGTCGCCGCCGCCGGAAGCCTACGAGTGGGGCTACGGGTCCGCCCTTTTTAGACTGCGGCCATGCCATCGATCGGTCCTCTCGAGATCTTGATCGTGGCGATGATCGGGCTAATCGTCTTCGGCCCCCAAAAACTGCCTGAGATCGCCCGGTCAATCGGGAAGGCGGCCTCCGAGCTACGGCGCATGGCGAGCGAGGTCAGGTCCGAATTCGAAGTCGGACTCGGCGACGAGCCAAACGCCGACCCAGCGGAGGAGACCCGGGCGAAGTCGGACGATGTCCCGGGACGCGACCCGTCGCGCGAAGAGCGTTGACAGGCGCCGCGGGCGACCTCAGGCGCCGGCGGTTCGGCTGGCTGACTCGCCGCCGTTCCCGTCGGAGCGCGATGACGGTGATCGAGCACTTAACCGAGCTGCGCCGTCGCTTGGTCATTTCCCTGGCGACGTTTGTGGGGGTCTCCGTGGTCGCGTTCCTGTTCTTCGAGCCGATCACCGACTTTCTTCTCCGGCCTCTGTGCGCACTGCCGGCAGACCGGCTGGGCCCCCAAGGTTGCCGGCTGGTCTTTACCGGCCCTCTGGAACCGTTCCTGGTTCGTCTCAAGGTGACGGCACTGGTCGGGCTTGTGGGGGCTTCGCCGATCTGGCTCTACCAGTTGTGGGCTTTTGTTGCACCGGGCCTCACGGCCAAGGAGAAGCGCTACGCGGTTCCCTTCGTCGTCACCTCGGTAGCGCTGTTTCTCGTCGGCGCTGCGATCGCATACCTGAGCCTCAAGCTAGGACTGAAGTTTCTCTTAGCGCTCGGAGGTGAGAACTTCGTACCGTTTCTCCGAGCCGACTCCTACCTCACCTTCCTCGCGCTGGTCTTACTGGGGTTCGGGGTGACGTTTGAGCTTCCGCTGCTCCTCTTCTTTTTGGGCCTCGCCGGCATCGTGTCGGTCGAGCAACTGCGCCGCCAGCGCAAGATCGCTTTCGTCGGGGCGTTCGCTATCGCGGCGGTCGTCACTCCGACTCAAGACCCGTACACGATGACGGGTATGGCGGTGCCGCTGTATGCACTGTACGAAGTGGTGATCGGATTGCTGTCGCTACGGGCCAGGCGAGCCTCACGCAGGGCCCAAAAAGCGGGCCGAGCGGCGTGAGCAGCGCGCGCCACTCGGTATAGTGCCCAGCGATCTCGAGTCCGAGGGAACCAAATGCCCATAAAGGGAAAGAAAAAGCCACAAACGCGCGGCAGCCAAGCTCGCCGCAGGCCCGCCGCGGCTCCGCGTCCCGCCTACACCTCCTCGCGACGGGTGCCCTGGTACCGCAGCCCGGTGGGTCGGGGCCTTGTCGTCATCATCGGTCTCGTCCTGGTGGGCCTTGCCGTCTGGGGGGTCGGGACGGCGCGAAACAACGCGCGCGCAGACGAGGCACGGCGAGAGTCGCTGGATGAGTACTCCGGCAGGATGCGGGCCGTCCTGCAGAGCCTCGCCGAGCCGGTGAGCGCGATGTCCGCGGTTCCTGCCGACTCGAAGGCGGAGGTCTTCGACCAGCTTGAGGAGACCGCCAAGACCTGGACGCGCGCGTTGCGGGATGCGAGCTCGGAGGCCACCACGATCTTCCCTCCGGGCGATCTCGAAGGCACCCATCAGGTCTTCAGCGAAGCCATTGCGATTTATGTCTCGGCCGCGCAGACCTACGCCCTGGCTCCCGACGCCGAGGGTGCACTCGCCGACAGTTTGTTGGAGCGAGCAGCGGATCTCGTATCGAAGGGAACCGCGGTGTGGAGCGCTGCAATCGAGGTTCTGGACTCCGCGCGCCAGGAAGCCGGTATGGATCCATCCGGGCTCCAGGATCCGACCGCCGTGGCGCCGCCGGCGGTCCCCTCGCCCGCCCCAACAGCCATCGAGATCACGCCGGGCGACGCGTCGGGCGAAGCCGGCGGGCAGGGTGGCAAGCAAGGCGGGGACTCCGACAAGAAGCGCAAAGGCAGCGGGAACGACTAGTACCAAGGTGGGACCGGATCCGGACCCGGTCGCCCAGTTCGAAGCTTCGTACGGCTTCGGTTTCGATCAATTTCAGCTTCGAGCGTGCCGCGCGCTGGACGATGGTTCCTCGGTTCTAGTTGCCGCGCCGACGGGCGCGGGCAAGACCGTGGTGGGAGAGTTCGCCGCGTGGCTGTCCCTTCGCGGCGGGGGCAAGACGTTCTATACGACACCGATCAAAGCCCTCTCGAATCAAAAGTACGGGGACTTCCTATCCCTGTACGGGGATGGGAACGTCGGGCTTCTCACCGGCGACAACTCGATCAACGGACGTGCACCGATCGTCGTGATGACGACCGAGGTCTTGCGCAACATGATCTACGAAGACTCGCCGGACTTAGCCGGTCTCCACTACGTCGTACTTGACGAGGTGCATTATCTGCAGGACCCGTACAGGGGCGCGGTATGGGAGGAGATCGTCATCCACCTTCCCGTCGATGTGCAGACCGTGTCTCTCTCCGCCACCGTGAGCAATGCCGAGGAGTTCGGCGAGTGGCTGCAGACGCTTCGCGGTCGCACCGAGGTGATCATCGAAGAGAAGCGGCCCGTGGACATCCGTCACTGGTACTTCGCGTCGGATGAACTGTTGCCTACCTTCGTGACGACTGCGGACGGGCAGGTCCTGCCCAATCCCAGGGGCCGAGAGTTCGACCGACGGCGGAGACGAGGGCCCGAGCGACCGGTGAGAGGGGGGCGACGTGAACACACGAAACGTGCCCGTATCCCGCGCCGCACCGAGGTTATCGACCGGCTCGATCAAGACGGCATGCTGCCGGCCATCTACTTCATCTTCTCCCGACGCGGGTGCGACGACGCCGTCCTGCAAT
>DATADF010000107.1:0-4226 GCA_036258695.1 Actinomycetota bacterium | reverse complement strand
CGTTGCCGCAGAGCTGACCCTGGCGATGCATCTCCGGCGCAAGGGCGGAGACGAGGAATCATTACGTGACATGGAGTCGCTGAGTGGAATCGACGCGGGAGTGATTGGAGCCGCTCAAGCGGTCTCGATCTTGCCGGGCATATCGCGCTCGGGCGCCACGATCGGAGCAGGACTGGCCATCGGTATGCACCGCGACGCCGCGGCGCGCTTTGCTTTCCTGCTCTCGATCCCCGCGTTGTTGGGCGCCAGCCTCGTCTCGCTTCCCGACATCAGAGGAACCGGCTTGAGCGCCGGCGCGGCGATCGGCGGTTTCCTTGCCTCGCTCGTGACGTCATACGTCGCTATCGCGGCGTTGATTCGCTACCTAAGAGGGCGGTCGCTCTATCCGTTCGCCGCGTACTGCGTCCTCGCCGGCATCGTTTTCTACGTTTTGGTCTAAGTGCCGGCGACAGTCATCTCCCCGATGAGCGTGGTCGCTCCGCCGTAGCCCCCGCCGAAAGGGATCCATCGACGGTCATCGGCAACAGACCGTATGGAACGAAGGATCTCGAGCATCGGAGCGGCGATCGTCACCTCTTTGACGGGCCGGGTCGACGCGCCGTTCTCGAGGAGCATCCCGGTCGCCCCTACGGAGAAGTCACCCGATACCGGATTCGCACCGGAGTGGACGCCATGCAGATCGAGCACCAGGAACGCCTTGCCCGCGCTGCGTAGCACGTCCTCACGGGTTGCTCCGGTCGGCTCGAGAGCGAGGTTGGTCGGGGAGACACCGGGCGGACTCTTGAATCCGGCGCGGGCGGCGTTCCCGGTCGAAGTCTTGCCCTCACGCCGCGCGGTCTTCGTGTCGTACAGAAAGGACGCGAGCACGCCTCCGGAGATGAGCTCGGTGCGACGCGTTGGCACGCCCTCGGCGTCCCACGGTGCGGCGCGCGGCCCCCCCTCGACACGGCCGTCGTCTATCAGCGAGATCCCCGACGCCGCGACGGCTTCGCCGATCCTGTCGGCAAAGAGCGAGCGGCCCTTCTGGACGGCTTCCGCGGTGAGTGCCGTCGCCAGAACTCCGAGAAAACGGGCTGCGGTGTAAGGATCGAAGACGACCGGCATCTGTGCGGACGGGATCTTCCCGGCGCCGAGCACCCCCACGGCTCGATCGACGGCCGAGCGGGCCACGGCTTGCAGATCCAGGCCGGTACCGGAGCGCGCGAGATCGAAGTCGAACCCGATCTCCGTGTCGTCACCCTCCTCGGCGATGGCCATCACGTAACACCAAGCATCGGACCGCTCGTAGCTCCCGGAGGTGCCCGCCGAAGTCGCCAACGCCACTTCAGTCTGGGAGTCGGCATAGGCGGCCTCCTCAACCGTGCGCACGCGCGCATCCAAGGAGCGCGTGGCGCTCTCCAGTTCAAGAGCGAAACGGACTTTGGCGTCGGCACCCAAGCTTGCGAAAGCAGGATCGACGAGTCCATCTATGGACTCGTTGCGAATATCCGCGGGCTGGGCTATGCCGTTCGCCTCCTCGGACGTCGAGTGACGGCAATTTGCGCGCGCTCGATCCAGCACTTGCTCGAGGCCCGCATCGGAGAGGTCGGTCGTGTAGGCGAAGCCGACTTTTCCATCGGCAAAGACGCGTACCCCCGCGCCGCGAGGCTCCGCCGATGAGAGCGCGTCCACCTCTCCTTCGAAGACCTTCACCTCGAAGTTGCGTTCGTGAGTGAGGAACGCCTCGACATCCTCATCTTTGCTGGCGCGCTCTGCGATCCGAGTCGCCAGGTCCAGAAGCTCGCTCACGTCTCCGTTCCTCCGACCGTGATGCGCGATAGAAGCACCGTCGACATGCCGTTGGTGACTGGAGCGTGTTGGCCGTCTTTGCCGCAGACGCCTTCGTTGCGCTCGAAGTCGGGTCCGACCGCCTCGATCGCCGCGAGGACTCCCGGGCCATCGCCGATCAGCGTTGCTCCCTTGATCGGAAATGTGACCTTGCCGTTCTCGATCATGTAGGCCTCGGCCATCCCAAAAACAAACTTGCCGGTCGCGGGATTGACCTCGCCCCCCGCGAAGGACGCCGCGTACACGCCGCGCTTGATGGAGGCGACTATCTCCTTGGGATCGTCGTTGCCCGCAACGAGATCGGTGTTCGTCATGCGAACAATGGGCAGATGTGCGTAGCTCTGTCGGCGCCCGTTGCCGGTCGCCTCGGCACCGAGCCGGGCAGCCGACTTCAGGTCGTTGATGTGGCCCACAAGGATTCCCTCGTGGAATAGCACGGTCCTCTGAGCGGGCGTCCCTTCGTCGTCGATGCCGAATGATCCCCACGAGCCAACCTGGGTGGCGTCGTCGACGATCGTTACCTTGTCGGACCCGAAGCGGTCGCCGTGTTTTCCGGCATAGACACTCGCGTTCTTGGCCAGGGTGTCGGCCTCGAGACCGTGCCCGCAGGCCTCATGAATGAGGACTCCGCCCGTCCCGGGCGCCAGCACGACGGGGAATTCCCCCGCCGGAGACGGCCGGGCAGTGAGCATCATCAAGGCCTTGCGCGCGGCCTCTCCGGCCACCTCTTCAGGAGTGTGTCTGTCGAGGAGCTCGAAGCCACCGGAATGTCCCGGCGCCTCGAAACCCGTTGCGATCTCGCCGCCCTCGGCCGCCACAACGCGTACGGCAAGCCTGACCCGTGTGCGGTCGTCCTCGGCGAACCGGCCGTCGGTCCCCGCGACCAGGATCCGCTGCCGCACGTCGGCGTAGGACACAAGCACCTGGCGCACCTTGTCCCCGGCGAGCCGGGCCGCCTCGTCGGCACGCCGCAAGGCCCCCACCTTTTCTTCGGCATCGATCTCGTCCGGCGGCCGCTGGACTACGGAAGTGACCGGTCCTTCGAGGCGACGGAGGTCGACCGCCGGTGAAGTCTCGGCCGCTGCAGAGCCCGCGCGCGCGGCTTCGGCGGTCTCCAGCAATGCCGCTTCGGAGAGGACGTTCGTGTAGGCATAGGAGGCGCGGTTGCCGACGACGACGCGCACGCCCGCTCCCAGCTCGCGGCCGGAGTTCACGTCCTCTACGCGTGAGTCCTCGAGCGCGTAGACGTTGGACGTCCTCTCCTCCACGAACAGCTCGGCAAAGGCCGCACCCGGGGGGGTGGCCTTGGACAGGACCTTCCGAATCAGGGAGTCATCGAGCATTCGGACACCCTAAGGGCGCGTCCCCTACGAAGAGTGCGAAGAATTCATGCGTCCGACACGTCTAGGTTGCAAGTTCGCTTGTGCACCGCTGGGCCGCGAGTTACCCTTCTGTCGGCCCGCCGGGTCGAGTCCGAGATCCCATCCAAGGAGCCGGCTACGAGCCCAGATCGCCTCAGCTACACCCCACAGCAGGCTGAGCGTCTCAAGATGATCCACGCAAGGCTGATCGAGGCGCGCCGGGAGCTCGACGCCCTGATTGGTGATGCCTATCTCCGACCGCGCGCCAACATCGTCCCCGTCCACTTCCTCGACCTGGCATCCGCCGTCGAGAAGCTTCGTTGGGCCGAGAAGGAGTGGCGCGAGCTCGATCGAGAGACTGCTGCACTCGCGGCCGAGTTCGAGCAGGGAGAAGAGATGTCGGCCGAGATTGACTCTTCTACCGAGGAGGTAGACGACCCCGAGCCGGGGGAGATCGTCGGCAGAGCCCACGCGGAGTCCACCAGCGCCCGCTGAGGGCGCTTTTTTTATCTAGGGGGCATTCGCAGGGCGCCGTCCAAACGAATGGTTTCGCCGTTGAGCATCGGGTTGTCCACGATGTGAGCAACGAGCGCCCCGAACTCCGCCGGGCGGCCCAGGCGATGTGGATGAGGGATCTGCTCGGCGAGGCGCTGGCGAGCCTCCTCGGGGAGGCCGGCGAGCATCGGTGTGTCGAAGGTCCCCGGCGCAATCGATACACAGCGGATCTTCTTAGCCGCGAGATCCCTGGCGATCGGCAGCGTCATGCCGACGATCCCACCTTTTGATCCCGAGTACGCGGCCTGGCCTATCTGTCCGTCGAAAGCCGCGATGCTCGCGGTGTTGACGATCACACCGCGCTCGTCGTCGGCCTCGTCCTGGCTCGCCATCTGTGCAGCCGCGAAGCGGATCACGTTGTAGGTCCCGATCAGGTTGACCCGCACCACGAACTCGAAGCGCTCGAGATCGTTTGGCGTCCCTTCCTTCGTAAGAACGCGTCCCGGAAACCCCACGCCCGCGCAGTTGACGGCGATATGCAAT
>DATADF010000106.1:0-5182 GCA_036258695.1 Actinomycetota bacterium | reverse complement strand
AGCTCGATGAAATTCGTCGGCGACGGGGATGGGAAGACCTTGCCGATGTTGCACTCGGGGTCGGTCAGTTCACACTCCGTGGGGGTGGGGGTGGGCTTGGGCTCCTCCGGGTCTTCGGGATCCTCGGGAGGAGGGTTCCCGCCGTTGCCCGGCCGGCGTGGCTCGACGCCCGTGTCTGCCTCCTCGGCCGCCGCCACCGTGAAAACCGCCTCTCCTCCCGAGCCGGTGGTCGCAACGATGTTGGACGCCTCGATAATGTCGGTTAGCTGTGCGAGCACGGGTCGCGGCTCGGCCCTCACGATCCCCGCGACGACCCCCCACTGCCCGGCACCTTCAAAGCTGTCGAAGAGGTTGAACGTCCGCTCGAAAGTACCCGGCAGCGGCCCCGGAGCGTTGTCGGCCACCGCGAATCCGATCAAGAGATCAGGCGTGGGCCGATCGAGCTCGTCGCGCATGAACGAGACGTTTTGGTCCGCGAGGGCTCGGAAGTAGCGAAGCCCCGGTCGCTGGGCCCTTCTGAGCTGACCGGCCAGGCCCTGCCCGAGGTTCTCGAGATCACGTTGCAGAGTCACTATGTCGTCGAGGTAGCGGATGTCCCATGGATCCTTCAGGCTGAGGCTGTAAGGCGACCCCGCTCCCGGCAGATCGTTGGCGGCAATCGAGGCTTGAAACAGGCGCGTTATCCGGAGGCGTTCCCCCGGTGCCGCCAGCATGGCGGTCCCGTCGTACGTTGCCGCACGCGCGGCGCCGAACCCTTGGTCGATGCGGAAGACGGCGTTTGTAGCGGAGGCGGCGACCTGGCCGAACTGCACGTGCAGCTGGTCACCCTCGGGACGGGCTAGAAGGTTCCCGCGTGTCGCCTCGAGCGTCTGCGAATCGAGGATGCGCGCTTCACTGAGTTCGCCCAGCTCGGCAAACCGCTCGCCCTCCAGACGCAACTCGGCCCCCGACGCCCTGCCCGTTCGGATGCGGTCGTCGATCTCGAGCGCCGCCACTTCCTCGACAGCGATGACCTCGGCGCCTCGCACGATCTCGACCTCGCCCGAGATCGCCTCGACCTCCATGGTCTGCAGCGGCTCGTCGCCGCCGAATGGGCCGCATGCGGCCAGCCCGAGAAGCAGAAGAACTATGGGAATCGGGAGCAGGGTCTTGGTCATCGCCTCAAGCTGCATGTGCCCCATACCCCCCGAAGGCCGTCAAAAGACTCACGATGTCCATATCTTCGGGTGCCGAGAGGGCCATCGGTATAGCGCGGGGGGATGAGCTTCGACTAGTTCTAAATGACTATGCCCGCCGCTTCACGCGTGTCGGCGTCGCCTTCTTGGCCGCAGCCCTAGGTTGGGGCTTTCTCGGCGCCGCCTTGCCCTGTTCGACCGCCGGGACCGTAATCGTGATGGAAGTCCCGCGGTCGGGCTCGCTCTCGACCTCGATAGTGCCCTGGTGAACCGCGACGATGCGTTGGACGAAGCTGAGACCCAGGCCGAGCCCCCCGTAGGTTCGGGTCTCGGAGGCATCGATCTGGGAGAAGTCCGAGAAGATCCGGGGCAGGTCTTCTTTCGCCATCCCGATCCCGTCGTCGCTGACGATCAGCTGCACCCCGCGGCGCGCCTTCCCGTTGACCGAGGCCGTGGCACGGGCCTCTACTCGGATGGTCCCTCCCTGCGGAGAGAACTTCACCGCGTTGTCGAGCACCTCCTCGAGCGACCGTCGGAGCAGCCGCTCGTCGCCGACCACCCGTGGCAGTCGGGTTCGTACGTGGGTGACCCATTTGTGGTTCGGACTTCTCTTCCGCCAGTCGGCGACTAGCGATTCGACGATCGGGCCGACGTCGACCGGAGTCGTGCGCGGGGCCAGACGGCCGGCCTCCATGGCAGCGAAATCGACCAGCAGCTCAACGATCCTCTCGAGCCGCGCGGTCGACTCGAGGATTCCCTTGACGAATCCCTTCGTCTTCGTCTTGGGAAGGTCTTTTCGGTCGAGGATCTGCGCGTAGCCCTTGATCGGCGTCAGCGGTGTGCGGAGCTCGTGGGAGATATTCGCGAGGAATTCCGATTTCATTCGCTCGACCTCGCGCTCGCGGCTCATGTCGTGGAACACGGCGACGGCGCCTGTGGGACGGCCCACCTCGTCCTTCAGTACCGCGCTCGTCAGCGCGATGGGGATCGGATCGTCCCCACGCCGCGCCAGAAAGACGCCCGTCAGCGACCCCTCTGCAAGGTCGTAAATCGGAACGTGAACGCGCGTCCCTTGCGAATCCTTGACTTCGAGGACCGACTCGATCGGCTTGCCGAGCGCTTGCGACCGGCGTACGCCCGTGAGCTTGGCGGCCTGAGCGTTGAAGGCCAGGACCCTTCGCTGTGCGTCCACGGCCACAAGCCCGTCGGCCATCGATTGCACTATCGCCTCGATGCGAGCGCGCAGGTTTTGTTCCTCGCGCGCGGCGTCGCGCAGGTCGTCGGTCATGGTGGCGAGCGAAGCGGTCATTTGGTTGAAGCTCTCGCCCAATTGCCCGACCTCGTCCTCGCCGGAAACCTCCGCTCGAGCACCGAGATTTCCCTCGCGCACCGCTCCGGCGGCGGCCGTGAGCACCTGGATCGGACGTGCGATTCGGCGCCCTGAAAGAAATGCGAGTAAGAGGACGATCGCCGCCACCCCCAGAGCAACGAGAAACAGCGTGCGAGTCACGTCGTCGCGCGTCTCCGCGACGATGCTCGCGGGAGCCGACAGGATCAAAGTACCGACCGGCTCACCGCCGGCAGTGGATAGAGACTCGTAGGCGCTGAAGTAATTCCGGGAACCCACCACGTGTTCGCGGCTCAGAGGGTCTTCGCTCAGATTCATCTCGGCTACGAGGTCCTGCGGTAGCAGCCTGCGGACGCCTATGGGATCGGCAAGGCGCGTGGCGACCAGACGATCTACAACGACCAACGACGCGCGGGCGGGCTTGAGCCGCTCGGTGATCTGGTCGATCAAGCGGATGTCGATGTAGCGTCCCATCGCTGCGATACCCACCGGCCGCGACACATCGACCGGATCGCGTACACGCTGGGCCGCGATCACTACTGCGGTTCGCCCGATCAGCTCCACGCTGACCGATGAGTCCGCCGGTCCACCGGCGATGTCGGCAACCACTTCAGAGCCCGCCAGCTTCAGAAGGTCCAGCGTCGACAACGGCTTCGCCGGTTCATCGAGAGCCGTGACCGGTCCGTTGCCGTGAGCGCCGAGGATCTCGCGCTGTTCATTCATGAAGATGAGGAAGTCCTCCTCGAAGGGCTCACGGAGCAATACCCCCGCGGCCCCCTCGCGCAGCGCAGCCCTATTGCGCGTGGCTATCCCCGACTTGGCCAGCGGGGTATCGGCGATCAGCTGGATCTTGTCGAGCAGCTCGCCGGTGACCTCGTCCTCGATCAACTCAACCGCGCTCCTCAGCTGAGCCTCCACCCGCGCGAGCTGATCGCGCTCGATGTTGCGTGCGATGACGGCCGTCAGTGCCGACGACAGGGCCAGTACGACCAGGACCAAAAGCCCCACGAACGCTCCGACGAAACGGGTGCGGATGCTGCTGCGAGCCGCGGTCCACAACCATGCGCCCAGGACGAGAAAGCCGAGAATCTTTGCCATATGGGCGGCGTACGCGTACTCGACGACTACCCCCCGCCCGAACCGGGCGTTCGGCGCCGCTGCGGTCAACACCTCCGCCGCGGTCAGCAACAACATGCCCAGCGCAAGACGCAGAGCGCCGCGACGGTGGCGCAGCGCGGAGCCGAATGCGACGACCGACACCGCGAGCGCGGCCGCGGCTGCCAGGAGCAGTCTGGGTTCCTTGAGCTCGAAGACCGGAAGCAACGCGGCCGCCGGCGTCTGCCTAAGTCCCCCAATTAATGCGATACCGACGAGCGCGGCCCCGCCCGCGCGTAGAGCAATAAGAACGTCGGCGCCGTCGCTTTGAAGAAAGGCGCCGCCGTGCAACACCTGAGCGGCCGCAAGCACTCCAAACCCAAAGAATCCGGACAGACGCCCAAATGGGGAGTGAGCGACGAAACCGGGACGGGTCAGGGCGAGAAGGGCAGCGCCTCCCATCACTAGGAAGCCAAGGAACTCAATAGCGATATGCGCCGGCGCCGCAACGAAGCTCTCGAACATTTGGGTCAGTGTCGCATGAGGAAGTGTGGCGGTACCTGGTCCGAATTAACTAGTCAAGCTGCTCCAGGTAGGTCAGTGCATCCTCGAACGAACCGATCGACACCACAACTATTTCGTCCGCGGCACGGCGGGCTGCCTCGACGTTCGCTATGGGAGCGAAGAAAATCTCGGCCCCCGCGCGTTCGGCGCCGGCCACTTTCTGCTCGACTCCCCCGATAGGCACGACCTCGCCATCACACTCGATCTCGCCGGTTCCGGCAATCGTGCGTCCGTGCGTCAGGTCGTCGGGGGTGAGACGGTCGTATAGAGCGAGCGAGATCATCAGCCCCGCGGACGGGCCTGCTATGCGCCCGGTATCGATCTCAACACGGATATCCGATTCATAGGTCTCGTTCAACGTCCTGATGTACACACCGATGGCGGGACTCCCAGGCGCGGCTCTTGGATCCTGGGCAAGACGAATGTCGAGATCGCGCTCGACCCCACCCCGAACCACGGTGAGCTCGACCTCGTCTCCCACGGCATAGCCGTCGAGCAACGAGCTCACGTCGCAGGTCGTGTTCACGGCTCGTCCCGCGATGGCCACGATTACATCTCCCGGCTCCAACAGCTTGGCTGCTGAAGAGCCGGGAACCGTGGCCGTGACGCGGGCTCCATCTCCGGAGGGCCCCCCGAGTCCAAGGGCCCGCAGCGCCACGATCTCGGCCTGGAGTTTCGAGTCCGCCATCTCCTGCCGCTGCTGACGCTGCAGGTCCTCCAGCGAGCCACCGCCGGTGACCGCCTCGCGCGGCACGACTTCCTTGTCCGCGTCGAATTGACTCGCAATCACCTCGAGCAATGTGACCTCGGTGTCGACGCTCACAGTGGTTAGAAGCAGCCGTCCCTCCGATGAATACGTCGGGGCATTGTCGATACGAACTAGTCCCTCGACGCTTCGCACCGGACCGGGCAGATAAGCAAAGAAGAAAGGAAGCGGAACGAGGACCGCGCCGATCGCCAACACGACGATCGCCCCGGTGACGACCACCCAGCGCCAGAC
>DATADF010000105.1:0-9833 GCA_036258695.1 Actinomycetota bacterium | reverse complement strand
TGGCTGCCCCAACTCGGTGTAGAAGCTCAGATCAAGATCGGCTTGAAATGCGGCAGCGGTCGGTTCGACACGGAATCCCTTGCCCCAGGTTTTGCGATCGACATCGAATACGTATCCGAAAGTCCCATTGAACTGGTCTCCGGTCAGGATCGTGAGATTGCGAGTGATCCCTGGAAAGCAGCTTTGCGGCTGCGGAGGCGCGGGCGCCATAAAGGTGATCGACCCCTCCACGACCTGCCGCTTCCCACCGGCATGCGCGGCCAATGGTGCCGATACAAGAAGAACCAGACATCCGAAGGCGACCCCGCGACGCATGACCTGATGTTTCGTCATGAGCCGGGAATCTCCCTCGCGATTCGCTTCTGTGAGCTATAGCTGTCGAAAACCGGGAGCCATTCCTCACAGAAACAGATTGAGGTCGATTGAGGGACGCGCGGCCCGCGTCGGTAGAGAGGGCGACCGACCGGATTCGAACCGGCGACATCCTGGACCACAACCAGGCGCTCTAACCTAGCTGAGCTACGGCCGCCACGACCTACAAAAACAGCGTAGCAGGGACCGATTTCATTCCCGCGCCGCCACCGCCACCGCGTCGGCATCCGTCTGCCGCGCTGTCGAGCCGCGCATCCGAGCACGCACCTGGAGAAGCGTGAAGCCTGCAAATGCAACAACTGCCGCGGCGCCGAAGGCTCCGCGGTAGCCCAAGGCACCCGCCACCGCCCCGGCACTGAGCGCGCCGAGTCCAAAGGAGAGATCGAAGAACGCGGTGAAGGTGCTGACAACTGAGGCCCGTTCGGACGGCGGCGCGGAACGTACCGCAAGGCTCATCAGGGCAGGGAAGAGCAACGAGTGCCCGAGGGAGAACAGGATCGTTCCGGTGTACAGGCCGGCGGGTGACTCCCACAGCGCGATCGCTGCGAACCCACTCGACGCGAACGCGAGGGCGGCCCGCGAGCTGCGACTCGGGCCCAGCGCGTCGGGTATGCGCGCTCCAAAGGCGCGGATCAACATGACGATGACCGAGTGCAGGGCAAATATGAACTTGGACCCGGACAGGCCGAGCCTCAGCGCGTACAGCGGGACAAAGCTGGTGAAGCTCGCCAGCCCCCAGATGTTCGTCGACAGAATCAGCCCCGGGAAAAGACCTGCGCGGTGAACGAGGCGCCGGGGAGCGATTTCCTCGAAGTCGGGTCGTGTCTCAGGAACGAACATCCCGACGATCGCTGCAAGGGTCGCCGCGCCGGCGGCGATCAACCACGCCGCGTCAAAGCCAAGCGAGAGCGAGCTTTCGCCAAGCAATGGGCCTAAAGCGATCCCGAGAAACAGCGCGAGCGAGAAGTAGCTGAATGCCTCGCCGCGCCGTTCGTCCGGCGCGAGGTCGTTGATCGTGCTCGCCGCGCCAACGTAAAAGGCTGCCTCGCCTGCTCCGCTCACCAAGCGCAGCAGGATGAGCGGAAGAATGGACTCTGCGAAAAGGTAGCCCGCAATAGACACGGCCACGAGCGAAGCGCCCGAGACGACGAGGATCTTGCGACCTCGACGATCGCCGACGAGTCCGATCAGGGGACGTAACAAGACCGCTGCAATCGCGAATGACCCGATCACCAGGCCGACCTCGAAGTTGCTGCCGTTTAGCGGCCCTTCTACGTAGCGCGGCAATGTCGGAAGCAACGCACCGACCGACAGGAAGTAAGCGAACGTGGACAGCATGACCAGCAGGAAGACCGAACTGATCAGCTGTGGTCGCTGGACACCCTCCCTCACACCTTGCGACCCAATATCGCGAGCAGCTCCGTCTGTAGATCCGCGTCCTGCGGCGTCGGCTGCTTCTCGCCGTAGAGTCCGCTGGCGCGTATAGAAGCCTCACGCTCGCGCGCATAGTCGTAGCAAGCCTTGACGAGCGGCGGCTCCATGCTCTCGTCGGCGCCGATGCCGCGCGCCAGATCCCAGCCGTGAATCAGATGGTCCATGAAGAGCTCCCAGAAGTACTCCTCGGCCCTCGTCTCGCCTCGTGACAGGTAGACCGTCTTCTCGACTACGTCGGGGATCCGCAGCGCGTTCATTGCCGCCGCGTGAGCATCACGCCAGGCGGCCTTGGGGTCGTTTCCCAGGATGTCCCCCTCGAAGCGGTCACCCACCTGGTCTACGGTCTCGCCATTGAGCAGCGGCGGGATCCACAGGTTCTCGTAAACCATGTGGCGGACCAGTGCCATCACGTCCCAATCCGTGCATGGAGTCGGCTGCTGCCACTGGTCGTCCTTTATCTGCTGCACCTTCTGATCGAAGAAGGTCGAGGCCCGCCGCAAGAGGTCGAGGACGTCGCTCACGTCTCGGTCCTAACGCCCACCCGCGTAGGCGTCAACTCGGCTGCGGTCTGGCGCAGCTGGGTCGGACACACAACGGGGCTCCGAGCGCACTAACCTGGTAGCGGCGACATCGTCGGACAGGGAGAGCCGGTGGATAAAGAGGACATCGAGCGCGAGGCCTTCGGCCCCAACGTCTGGCTGGTGGACGAGATGTACCGGCGCTACCAGGAGAACCCGCAAGCTGTCGGGGAGCAATGGCGCGAGTTCTTCGCCGACTACAAGCCCGGAATGGAGTCGACTCACAAGGCGCCGCCCGCCGAGGCTCCTCCTCAGAGCACTGGAACGACCTCGGGCGCAGTCGCCGAGCCGTTGGCAGAGGTGCGTCCACTTCGTCCAGAGCAAGCTCCGGCGCCGAAGCGTGAGCCGCAGGCCATCGAGGACGCGACGCCGTTGCGGGGGGTCGCGGCTCGCATTGCGGAAAACATGGAGGCCTCGCTCGGCGTGCCTACCGCGACCTCCGTTCGAAACATCCCCGCCAAGCTCTTGGAGGAGAACCGCCGGATCATCAACCGTTATCTCTCGGGCACGCGCGGTGGAGGCAAGGTTTCGTTCACTCACCTCATCGGCTACGCGCTACTCAAGGCGCTCGAGATGCGCCCGGGAATGAAGGTGAGCTACGCCGAGATCGACGGAAAGCCGCATGCCGTTCACCACAAGCATGTGAACTTCGGCCTGGCGGTGGACATCGAGCGATCCGACGGAACCAGAACGCTGCTTGTCCCCAACATCAAACAAGCCGACGAATTGGACTTCAGTGACTTCTGGGCCGCGTACGAGGACCTGATCCGGCGGGTCCGGGCGAATGAGCTGTCGCCCGAGGACTTTGCGGGCACCACCGTCACGCTCACCAATCCGGGCACCGTAGGTACCCGCATGTCGGTACCGCGGCTGATGCCCAATCAAGGTTTGATCGTCGGAAGTGGTGCCATCGACTATCCGCCCGAATACGAGGCAGCCGATCCACGCGCGCTCGCGCGCCTCGGTGTGAGCAAAGTGCTGACCATTACCAGCACCTATGACCACCGCGTCATCCAAGGGGCGGAGTCGGGCCAATTCCTCGCTCAGGTCCATGAGTTGCTCCTGGGAGGCGAGCGTTTCTACGACGAGGTCTTCGCCTCGCTCGGCATTCCCTATGCACCGGTCCGGTGGAGTCGCGATACGGCCCTGATCGACGATTTGGACACTGCATTAGACAAGCAGTCCATGGTCGGACGGCTGACGGCGATGTATCGGGTGCGCGGACATCTGCTTGCCGAACTAAACCCCATCGGTTGGGAGCTCCTGTACCACCCGGAGCTCGACCTTGCGCACTACGGCCTTAGCGTGTGGGATCTCGATCGCGAGTTCCTCACCGACGGACTTCCGGGCCCCCGCAAGATGCAGCTCCGGCAGATCGTCGAAATCCTGCGGGATGCCTACTGCCGTCATGTCGGCATCGAGTTCATGCATATCTCCGACCCGAATCAAAAGCTGTGGGTTCAGGAACGCGTCGAGGCGCCGGATGCCGACGAGCTGTCCGCGGAGGACAAGAAGCACCTGCTCGACAGGTTGAACGCTGCCGAATCCTTCGAGACGTTCCTCCATTCCAAGTACCTGGGCCACAAACGCTTTTCGCTTGAGGGCGCGGAGAGCCTGATCCCGATGCTCGACGAGCTCCTCACTCAGGCCGCGGGGGCCGGAATGGTCGAGGCCGTGCTTGGCATGGCGCACCGCGGCCGTCTGAACGTGCTCGCGAACATCGTCGGGAAACCGTTGCGCGAGATCTTCCGCGAGTTCGAGGGCGACATCGATCCAAATTCCGTGCAGGGATCCGGGGACGTCAAGTACCACCTCGGGATGACCGGCAAGTTCACGTCGCGATTCGGGGACGAGCTTGCCGTCGTACTGGCCTCTAACCCGTCGCATCTCGAGGCAGTGGACGCGGTCGTCGAGGGAATGACTCGCGCTAAGCAGGATCTCTTAGGGGAGGGATCCGACGAGCAGATCCTGCCGGTACTGCTGCATGGCGATGCTGCGTTCGCGGGGCAGGGCGTCGTTGCAGAGACGTTCAACATGTCCACGCTTCCGGGCTACCGCGTCGGAGGCACGGTGCACATCGTCGTGAACAACCTCATCGGATTCACGACCGCCCCCACTGCCGGCCGTTCCAGCACGTATGCGACCGACATAGCCAAGATCGTTCAAGCCCCGATCTTTCACGTGAACGGTGACGACCCCGAGGCATGCATTCGCGTGATCCGCCTCGCGTTCGCTTACCGGCAGACTTTCAAGAAGGACGTCGTCATAGACCTCGTGTGCTACCGCCGTTATGGACACAACGAAGCCGACGAGCCTGCCTTTACCCAGCCACTGATGTACGCGCGGATCGAGGAGCGCAGGTCCGTCCGAAAGCTTTACACCGAGCTGTTGCTCAATCGCGGCGAGCTGACCGTTGAAGACGCCGAGCGCGCGCTCGAGGACTTCAAGGCCAAGCTTCAACAGGCCTTCGAGGAGACTAAGAAGGAGGGGCGGCCCCCCGACATGCGCGCGGCGCGCCCGCCCGAGCCCGCCGGCGTGCTGCCTCCGACCGAGACCGGCGTGTCCCGGGAGCGACTCGACACCGTGCACCGGGGCATTACTTCGTGGCCTGCGACTTTCGAGCCTCACCCCAAGCTGGCGAAGATGCTCGAGAAGAGGCGCGATCTGCTCGACCGGGATGCGATCGATTGGGCCGCGGCCGAGGCGCTTGCGTTCGGCTCTCTGCTGGTGGAGGGGACCACCGTCCGGCTATCGGGTCAGGACTCGCGGCGGGGAACTTTCAGCCAGCGCCATTCGGTGCTCGTCGACTATCGAACGGGCGAGGAGTTCATCCCGCTCAATCACCTCCAACCGGGACAGGCTCCCTTCCGCGCGTTCGACAGCTTGCTGTCGGAATACGCGGCGATGGCATTCGAGTATGGCTATTCAGTTGCGAACGGCGACGCGCTGGTCTGCTGGGAAGCACAGTTCGGCGACTTTATGAACGGCGCGCAGATCGTCATCGACCAATTCCTCGTCGCCGGCGAGGACAAGTGGGATCAGCAGTCGGGTCTCGTGCTGTTATTGCCGCACGGGTACGAGGGGCAGGGCCCCGAACACTCGAGCGCGCGTCTAGAGCGCTTCCTTACGCTTGCCGCGGAGGATTCCATACAGGTCGTGCAGCCGACCACGCCCGCGCAGTACTTCCATCTCTTACGCCGCCAGATGCATCGGTCGATCCGCAAACCGCTCGTGGTTATGACGCCGAAGTCGTTGCTGCGTCATCCGGCGGCGCGCAGTGCCACCAAGGAACTCGAGCGGGGGCACTTCCGCGAGACGCTGGACGATCCGCGCGTCGACGATCCGGGATCGGTGGCGCGCATTCTCCTGTGCAGCGGCAAAGTCGCCTACGAGCTGGACAAGCACAGAACGGAGCGCGACGCCCCCGCCGCGATCGTCCGGGTGGAGCAGCTCTATCCGTTCCCGCGTACACAGCTCGAGGAGATATTCGATCGCTACACAAATGCTGCCGAGGTCCGCTGGGTGCAGGAAGAGCCCGAGAACATGGGCGCCTGGGCATTCATCCACCACCGCCTAGAGGGCCGCCTCGCCGACCGCCTGGAACTGGCTTTCGCCGCGCGCGCCGAGAGCGCGAGTCCGGCGACCGGCAGCCACACGGTGCACGAGCAAGAACAGGAAGAACTACTGGAGCACGCCTTCGAGGGTCTCTAGGGACTAAAGGATCGCGAGCAGCACGACTATCCCGGCGTCTCGCAGCGACGGGAGAAGTCGATAGGCAAATGGATGGCCCTCCACATCGAGTCCTTGCGGATTCAGGAACTCGAATACGGCACGATCGCCGCGGTGCGCCACAGACACGCTGTCGTCGAACTCCCGAAGAAGCTCCAGCGTGTGTCGGGTTTGCGCGGCTGGGACCTCGATTCGAATCGGACGGCCGGGCCCGGTGGCCGTTTGCCGGGCCGCAGACTTCATCGCCTGTCGCACTGCGGTGGCGACCGAAGGAGAGGCAACGTCGACCAGCTGGAGTGGAGGACGTTGCAGCAATAGAGCGTTTGCGAGGAAGAAGGCGGAGCCCTCGGTGAAGGCTCGGAAATTTGGCTCACCCGAAAACAGGACCACTTGTCCGTCGCCCAGCTTCTCGTGCACCAGCGCGGCCGTGCCCTTGAGCTCCCCCTCGCCCTCCGCGTATGCGGAAAAGAAGATGTTTGTCGCCGTCGACGGATAGGTAGCGACGTTTCTTCCCGACTCCGACAAGCTCAACAGGTCTTCACCGAGGTTGTACCAATAGGCCCGGCGGAGCGCCCCGAGACTCACGGGTCCACGGTCTTTGACGCGGACTCGAAAGAGTGTGCCGGGTATGGCCGCGCCGCTCGTAGTTAGCTCTGCAGTTGTATAGCCGTGTCGTACTGCGAACGGCGTTCCTCCGGTCGCGCCGGGACGCGCGGTCCCCACATAGGTGCCGCCGCCTTCGATCCACGAGCGGATCTGGGGCTCGGCGGGTTCGAGCTCTTCGGCGGGGATGCCGGGCACGATGAAGACGTCGTACTCGCCGAGAGTGAGCCGTCCCGCCGCGACCTCTGCCGCATTGAGCAGGTCGAAGCTCATTTCCCAACGCTGCTCGAGCGTGTAGGCAAGGTGGCCCAGGGATTCTCCGATCGGAGCGGCATAGCGCAGGAAGGCGGGCGCGTTGTCGAGCGGGCCGGAGGGGTAGTAGACGGCGACTCGAGGGACGTTCACCGGCAGTCCGGTAGGACGACGCGCAGTGGATGAGTTGATCTCGAGCAGCTGAGAGCGCGCCCATCGCAACACCAGAGCGTCGAAGCCGGCCCGGGCAGGGACGACGAAGGCCCCCTCCGGAAGCCGGCGCGCACCGGCCTGCTCTGTCCGCTGGAGCCGCGAAACGGGAACGCCCTCGCGCTCGAGCCCAATGGCGGCGGCGACGGCGCCGGGGCTATCCCCTCGCCACCAGAAGAACCGCGCACTTGCTGCAGGTCCTCGCAGGCGCGGTCGCGGCAGGTGACGCAGTCGGCGCCCGACCGGCTGCACCTCCGATCCGGTAAAGGCGGCATCGAGGTTCATAAGCAATGGGTTCGACCACGCGGTCACGTCATAGAAATAAGGAAAGGGCACATAAGAGTCCTCATGTAGGAGGGCCTGCACCCAGCGCTTCTGCGGCTGAGCCAGGGGAATCCAGAAGTGCCCCTTGGGAACGACCCCGGCGCGGGGGCGCCGCCCGTACCTATGAAGCGCAGGCACGCGGAGCCGTTCGGTTAGGCGATATGCCTCCACACCCATCGACATCAGGCGCCGAAGGAGACGTAGGACCTCCGGGCGCGCGCGGCTGGGGTTGATGAAATAGTGCCGGACGGTCAGATTCGGAACCTGCCTCTGAACTTTGTTCTCAGGTTGTAAGACGAGATTTGGCTCGAGTTTCCCTGCGCGGCCCTCTCGCAGCGCGGCGACGTGTGCCTCGTAGTACTCACGCAGGATTCGGTCCTTGTTGTCGGCGGCCGCCTTGAGACTCGTCCATCCGGCGACGAACTGCTCGACCCAGCGCTGGCGGTCCGGGTCGGCCGTGCCCTTCTCGAAGGTCATTCCGGCCGCGGTGAAAGCCGTAGTCGGGACCGTGTCGCCGTAGCCCATGTAGAAGAGGTCGTAGATGCTGTAGTTGAAATAGTCCCAATTGGCGGGATCGGAGGATTGACGTTCGTCGAATGCCTTCGCCATCGCCTTGCCGTAGATGTTGTTTATCCACGAGAGACTCTGGTTGCTGATCTCGTGATAGATCGGATCGGAATTGGGCGGAAAGAAGAAGTTGCTGCTGCCCATCTCATGCGCGTCGATGAACATCACCGGTGGATAGCGGGCGAGGATCTTGAGCTTTCCGTCCGTCTCCGGCTGAGTGCGCGCGAACCAATCTCGGTTCATGTCGAAGGAATACGCGTTCGTGCGTGACGCTATGTCGCGTCCATCCGGATTCTGATTTGGCATGATCCCAATGACCAGGTTGTCGAGCATCTGCAGAACTTCGCAGTCGGTGCGTGAGGCAAGCTCGTAAAGGATCTCAACGGCGGCATCGGACCCAGAGGTTTCGTTGCCGTGAACGTTGGCCGAGTACCAGACGATCGCGGGTGTGGAATCCGCAAGGTCGCCGGCCTCAGAGGCTCTGAGTCGGCGAGGATCTCGTAGCCGCTGCTGCGAACGAGCTATCTCTTCGACCCGTCGCAGGTTTGTAGGGGTTGCGACAAGCGAATAGACGAGCGGGGTTCCTTTCCACGATCTGGCATACGTAGCCGTTTGTACGCGCGGGCTCTCCTCGGCGACTTGCCGGAAATAGTCGATGGTTTCCGCGGTCGTGACGCGTCGGTCTGGATACCCAGGTATCGCCGATCGAGGATTCGTCACGCGATCAATGCGTGTTGGTTCCCTGGAGCACTCGATCTCGTCTTGCGCATATGCGGGGACGACCGACGGCACAAGGGCCAGACCTAGGGCGATCGATAGCCAGCGGGGACGCCGACGCTGCATCACGACCAAATTTTCAGCGATGCGCGGCGAATTCCTCTAGTAACGCCTGAACAAGATCGCGGATCGACAGCATCCCGCTCACCTGTCCCATCTCGTCGAGCACGACGAGATGACGGAAGCCTCCATTCACCATCCTCCGAGCCGCCTCCATGACGTCCCAGGAGGCCGAGGCCGTAATCGCTTCGCCGGTCATATATCTCTCGACGGAGGTTTCCTGAAGATCGACCCCATCGGAGATGGCGCGCAACAGGTCGCGCTCCGTGATGATTCCGGGCTGCCCTTCCTGTTTCAGGACGACGGCAGACCCGACGCGTTTCGCGACCATCCGGCGCGCGGCCTCGGCAAGATTGTGGTCCGGTCCGATCGTGACCACCGTTTGGGTGACTAGGGGGCCGATCTCCATTACAGCTCGCTCTTCTGCGGAGCGACGAGTCGCCACGGCAGCAAGCCCTTTTCGCGGGCTCCGTAGATCGTCTCGGCCAGAGTTTCGAGGACGTCGTAGCGCGGCTCCCAGCCCAACTTCGTATGGGCCTTCGTGCAATCCATCAGTACGGGAACCTTAAGCGCCTGCAGCCATTTCGTTTCGGACGGCAACAGCGGCAGACGCGACACGATCTTGGCGGTCGCATCCACCGCTAGGTCGGGGATGGGGATCGAGTACCAGCCGAGTGCATTGGCGATGTCGGTGATTGTGATGTCGCCTTCGGCAGCGAGGTTGTAGACCCCCGGCTCCCCCCGGCCCAGAATCGCGAGCTCGAAGGCGGCAGCGACGTCGTTTTCGTGAACGAGCTGGAATGCGATGCCCGGATCCGGCACCACCGGTCGGAGTAGCGGGATCGCACCGGCGAGTTTCTTCACAGGGGCGGGCAAACGCTCTCCGAGCTGAACGTAGGGGATTTTCTCAATGAGAGTCAACGCAGA
>DATADF010000104.1:0-15969 GCA_036258695.1 Actinomycetota bacterium | reverse complement strand
GTGACGGCTGCCGTGGTCGGCGTGATCCTGAACCTGGCCGTGGGATTCGCGATCGTCACGCTATTTCAAGATGTTGCAACTGAAAGCACGTTCGGTTTCACGTATCCCCGCCCACATTTGGGTTCTGTCGATGGTTTCGCGGTGGCCCTGGCGCTGGTTTCGTTCGTCGGACTCGTGCGCTCCAGGTGGAACTTTCTATGGGTAATCGGCGGAAGCGCGCTTGCGGGATTGATCTACCGAGTCGCCATTTAGCCTTCGTCCAGAGATCTATCGTCGGGGCTGCTCAGGCCCGCGCGAAAGACCCCTCGGTCTAATCCGATCAGTCTTGTCGCCGTGGCCTTGAAGGAAGCGACCACGGGAGATCCCTCCTTGATGCCGAGACGAATGGCCGATGCAGCCGTGATCTCGGCTGAGAGCGGCCCCACGCGGACGCGCACGCGATTGCCAAGGCCGACAATGGAAACGACCGTTCCGGTGAAGTGGTTCAGCGAGGAATCTCGCGGCGGTTCGGAACTAAGCGAGATATCCCACGGATACACGACGGCACCCACAGCTCCTTCGAGTTGGTCGGTCGAATACAGGAGTTGACCTTCCTCGAGCGCGATCTCGGTCAGGCCGTCTGCGGTTGGTCGTGCGTGACCCGCGAGGATGTTGGCGCCCGTGAAAGTTGCAACGTATGGGTGCGCCGGCGAGGCCACCAGCTCGGTCGGCGCGCCGACTTGCAACAGGTTCCCCTCTACAAGAACACCCACGCGCGGGGTGAGCGTCGCTGCCTCCTGGAAATCGTGTGTCACTACGATCGTGGGGATCGAGAGCTCGCGCAGTATCGATCGCAGCTCACCGCGGACCTCGGCTCGAAGTGCGGGATCGAGAGCGGCCGTTGGCTCGTCCAGTAGCAGCACATCTGGTTCGCGCGCTAAAGCACGTGCTAGTGCAACGTACTGACGCTCGCCTCCGGAAAGTTCTGTCGGCTTCGTACCTGCGAGCCTCGTCAAGCCAAATCTTTCGAGCCATTTGTCCGCCTGGGCCCGGCCTCCGAATGCGACGTTGTCTCTCACCGTCATGTGGGGGAACAGCGCGTACTCCTGAAAGACAAGTCCTACGCGGCGATCTTCTGGCGGCAGGTTGACTCTCGCCTCGGAGTCGAACCACACGCGGTCGTCGACCCTGATGTGGCCGAGCTTCGGCGTGACAAGCCCCGCTATCGCTTTGAGAAGAGTGGACTTGCCTGCTCCGGTCGGACCGGCAATGGCCAGCGGCTCAGGGCCGGCCGTGATTTCTAGGTCGAGGGCGAAGTCACGACGTGGGACTCTGATCGCGACGTCGAGGGAAGCCATATCGGTACAAGTCTGACCGCGGCCATGGCGGCGATGCTGACGGCGACCAGAAGGACGCTTATCGAGATCGCCACCTCGAAATTGCGATCGAGCTCAGAGTAGATGGCCAGAGGCAGGGTCTGGGTGGACCCTCTAAGGCTGCCGGCGAAGATGATCGTGGCGCCGAACTCGCCCAGCCCGCGTGCGAACGCGAGCGCGGAGCCGGCTCCTAGGCCTCCGGCCGCGAGAGGGACGGCAATCCGGGTGAAGATTCGCCGACCAGGCGCTCCGAGTGTTCGCGCGGCCTGGAGGATCGAGGGATCGATCGCTTCGAACGCCACCACCGCTTGCCGCACGTAAAAAGGGCTCGCCACGAACGCGACCGCTAGAACGACTGCCGCCTGCGAGAACGAAATCGACAAGCCGATGAACTCGAGCGTCTCCCCCAGTAGGCCCGCGCGACCGAAGGCGCTAAGTAGGGCGATGCCGGCGACGACCGGGGGGAGGACCAGGGGCAGGTCGATCAATCCCAGAACGACAAGTCGTCCCGGGAAGCGACGCGTTGCAAGAAGGTAAGCCGCGGGTGTCCCCAGCACGAGAATCAACAGGTGCGCTACCAGGCTGGTCTTAAGCGTCACGATGACGGCATCGAGAGCCACCGGATTTGCCAGCGCGCGTAGAAGCTCTCCAGGGGGAGCCCGCAGAACCAACGCCACTAGCGGAAGTGCCAGGAATCCGACGAGCAGTCCCGTCGTAAGGACGAGGCCTGTGGTGAACCCCCGGCCCTTCACGGCAATCCGAATCCGGCTTCTTGCAGGATCCGCCGTCCGGCCGGACCGGTCACGGTCTCGACGAATCGCTGCGCGGCCGCGCGATGACGCGAGCCTGTGACGACGGCCAGCGTGTACTGGATGTTTGGCTGGATCTCTGCAGGTAGAGGGATCGCGATCACGCTACCGCGCGCGGCTACGACGTCTGTCTCGTAGACGAACCCCGCGTCGGCCTCGCCGAGAGCGATCTTCCCGAGGATTCCCTGCGCGCTTTCTTCTTCGCTCACAACGCGGTCGAGGGCTTGCTCCGCCCCAGCCCTGACGAGCAACGCGCGCGCATAGTCGCCCGCGGGAACGCCGGGCGCCCCGATAACGATCCGAACACCGGGATCTCCAAGATCGTCGAGGGTTTTGATCTGTGCAGGGTTGTCGCGCGGCGCGATCAACGCCATGCGGTTGGTAGCGAAGGCGCGCGGAGGTTCGGCGAGGCCTGCCTCGAAGAGCTCGGCGGCGTAGCTCGGACTAGCACCCGCAAACACGTCCGCCGGAGCTCCCTCACGGATCTGGAGAGTCAGGTCATCCGAGCCCGCGAACTGAAAAGTCGCATCGGGCGCAATGAGAGGGAAGGCCTGCCCGAGAGACGATGCCGCGAAGACGGTGAGGGAGATCTCGGACGAAGCCGTCGACCTGGCGCAACCTGCCAAAAGGATGAGCAGGGTGAGTACGACGGACCGCGTACGCACGGCGCTTAGTTGAGTTGCTCTAGATCCGATGTCGCGGGCCCGTGAATGACTTTCCCGCGGTGGTCGAAGCGCGAGCCGTGACACGGGCAGTCCCAGCTTTTCTCGGCTGGATTCCAAGCCACTATGCAACCGAGGTGGGTGCACACCGCGGAGACTTCGTGCAGGACTCCGTTCTCGTCGCGATACGCCGCAACCTGAGTCAGGCCGCGCCGCTGCACCGCGGCTTGGCCCGGCTCGAGCGTCTCAACCTCGTCGGACTGAGGGTGGCGGATGCGATTACGCCAGAAATGAAGTCCGACCTTCGCGTTTTCGCGCGCGAACTTGGAGGCCGACGCTTTTACCGTGACGCGGTGCGGGTCGTAGAGATCGGCAAATGAGTTTTCTCGTCCCAGTATTTGGTCGGCTATTACCAGGGCCGCGGCGGTGCCATTTGTCATCCCCCACTTGCCAAAACCAGTCGCCATGAACAAGCGATCGCTGGAGCGCCGCGCAGTTCCCGCGTAAGGAATCGCATCAACGGTGACTCCGTCTTGGGTCGACCAGCGATGGGAGATCTCGGAAACGGGGAACCGATCCTTAGTCCACGTCTCGAGGTCCCTGTATTGAGTCTCGGTGTCGTACTCCTGGCCGACGGCATGACCGTTGCCGCCCACCATCAGCAGAGTCTCAGCACCGTTGCGGATCGTCCGGATGGACCTAGTCGGCTCGTCCGACGAGATGAACATGCCGTCGGGAGCATCGGCCCGCGCAATCGGACCGGCTACGACATAGGACCGTTGTGGGTGGACTCGGGCGAAGAACAGCCCCCGATCGACGAATGGGTAGTTCGTGGCGACGACGGCGTAGTCCGCATCTATGTTCCCTCGATCGGTTGAGACTCGGCAGATGGCGTTCTCGGTGATCCCAATGGCCCGGGTGTGCTCGAAGATCCGGCCCTCTCCCTGCTCGATCTCCTTTGCGAGATGAAGGAGGTACTTGCGAGGATGGAATTGGGCCTGGTCGGGGAGTCGCACACCTGCCGCGAACGGAATCGGAAGGCTCGCGTCGTTGACGAACTCTGCCGCCAGGCCAGCACGAATAGCGGCATCGACTTCCTGTCTGATGTCGGAGACGCCGCTTTCTTGCTGCGCGTAGACGAAATTGGCTTGGCGCTCGAAATCGCAATCGATCCCTTGTTCGTCCACAACGCGGGCGATCCATGCCAACGCTTGCTCGTTCGCCTGGGCATACGTCGCACTGGTCTTCCGGCCATGCTGTTGCTCGAGCTTGCTGTAAATGAGGTTGTGCCCAGATGTGACCTTGGCCGTCGTGTAGCCACTGACGCCTCGGGCGATGCCGTCCATCTCCACGAGGACCACGTTGAGGCCCTCCCTTTGCAACACCCATGCGGCCGTCAAGCCGACGATCCCACCGCCGACGATGGCTACGTCGGCCCTCACGTCCTCGCCGAGGCGCGGATAGGCAGTGTCCTCAGTCGATGTGATCCAGTAGGACAGGTTCGGAGCAGTCATCGCCCCGACACCCTATGAGGTGTTGGGTTAGGTGTCCGACCTGAACTTCGCATGCGCCTCGTACTCGCCCGAAGGCAAATCGAATCGCATGTTGAAATGTGCCCGCCGTTCACCGTCACGCGGTCGCAGGACGTAGTCGTCCTCTCGAGTTTGTTTTAGGACCACATCTCCCTCAGGCGTCTTCACCACGAGCGTGAAGATTCCGTCGTAACGCAGGGGTTTACGGGAATGGAGCTGCAGGCTGATTCGTGCGATGAGACGTTCTCCCACTTCTGCCTCCGGATCGGACCTAATTCCCAGGAGGAAGCTGACTCGATCATTGCGGGTGATCCGCCGGCTGGACGCTGCCAGAGTGATCTCCCCATCATCGGCGTTGTAGGTGAACGTGTAGGTGTTGTCGCTGCGATCCCGCCTTACGTCTATCGGGGCCGCGTGCGCACTCCCCGAGAGGATCACGAGGAGGCTTAGCACCGATAGGCAACGGAGGGCCCTGCTCCGTAAGGCGGTGTTCATAGAACTCTTCGAGTGTACTTTTGCCCTCTTCGCAGGTACAGCATTCCAAAGAGGCAGTCTCTGCAGTTAGAGTTTCCCCGATGGCTCGGTCACGTATGGGGGCCCTGCTCGTCGATGCCGGTGTTCTGACCCTCGACCAGCTCAAGGCTTCTTCAGACAAGCTAAGAAAAGGCTCGAACCGCAGCAATCTCATTAGTGTGATTGCCGAGTCCGGGTATGCAACCGAGGAGCAGATCGCGCGCGCCTTCGCGCAGCAACTCAATCTTCCTTACGTCGAGTTGGGTACCGCGGTCGCGGATCCGGATCTCATCCAGTCGGTGCCCCGCCAAATAGCGATCCGACATCAGCTGGTGCCGATCGGGCGCATTCAGAACGGGATCGTGATCGCGATGGCCGATCCGACCAATGTGCTGGCGATCGACGACGTCCGCACGGCGTCCGATGTCGGGAAAGTGAATCTCGCCGTGGCAACGATGAGCGGCATCAAGGATGCCGTCGACCGCCTCTACTCGGTGGACGTGGTCGCCAACGACATGCTCAACCGTCTCGGTGTGGCGTCCGAGATCGAAGTGGAGAGCGAGGAGAGGCCATCGGAGACGGCGGACGAACTGACCGCCCTCGAGAGCGCGGCGCACATGGGGCCGATCGTGCGCTTGGTGAATGCGATGTTCGCCGATGCGGTTCGGTCACGTGCGACAGATATTCATATTGAGCCGCAGCCCACGGAGCTCAAGGTTAGGTATCGAGTCGATGGTCTTCTGCGTGAGGTTATGACGCTCCCGAAGAACATCCAAGCGCTGGTCGTGTCGCGGCTAAAGATCCTGTCGAACCTGGACATCGCCGAGAGACGTAAGCCTCAGGATGGGCGCTCGAGATTCCTCGTCGAGGGCAACAACATCGACGCGCGCGTCTCCACTATTCCGACTATGGCGGGTGAGAAGGTCGTCATCCGGCTACTGCCGAAGGACCAAGAGGCAAAGTCGATGACCGACCTCGGGCTCGAGGAAACGGAGATGCGAATCCTCAAGCAGAACCTAGACACTCCTCAAGGATTCATCTGCTTCACGGGGCCAACCGGAAGCGGCAAGACCTCAACGATGTACGCATCCTTGAAATACCTGCATACACCCGAGAAGAACATGATCACTCTCGAGGATCCCATTGAGTACGAGCTGGTCGGTCTCAACCAGGTGCAGATCGACGAGAAGGCTGGGATCACCTTCGCTCGCGGCCTGCGCAGCATCCTTCGGCAGGACCCGGACGTGATCATGGTCGGTGAGATCCGGGACCTCGAGACCGCTCAGATCGTCATGCAGGCGTCCCTCACGGGCCACTTGGTGCTTTCCAGTCTTCACACGAACGATGCGCCTTCTGCGGTTACGCGACTGGTCGATATTGGGGTCGAGCCATTTCTCATTGCGTCCGCCCTCTCGTTGGTTGTGGCGCAACGACTCGTCCGAGTCGTTTGCACGCACTGTGCCGAGGTGACCGAGCCCCCCGATCGCACGATGATGCTGCTCGAATTGACTGCCGCTGATCTCGCCGACGCGAAATTGGTCAAGGGAGCGGGCTGCGATCGGTGCAACTACACCGGTTATCGCGGGAGAACGGGCATCTACGAGATCCTTCCGATCACCGGTCCGATCCGTCAACAGATCGGTGCCCAGGTGTCAGAGACGGCCATCGCTCAAATGGCCCGGAACGCGGGAGTCAAGGGTCTGCGCGAGATGGGGCTCAGGAAGGCGGTTGCAGGGATCACGACTCTGGATGAGGTCCTGCGCGTCACTTTTACGGAGCGCGAGGAGTTGCCTCGCTGCCCGAACTGCCGGCACCAGGTCAACTACTCGTTTGTCATCTGCCCTTATTGCCAGGCCGAGCTCCTCAGCAACATGTGCCCGTCCTGTCACCGCGAAGTGCATGCAGATTGGCAGGCCTGCCCGTACTGCCGCACGGATCTACCGACGCACGAACCGGAGAAACGAGATGGGCGTCTGAGAGTTCTCACGATCGACGACGATGCATCGGTGCGCGGAGCGGTCAGGACTCTCCGGGCCGACATCTACGAAGTGATCGCGGCGGCCACCGGGGAAGAGGGTCTAAGGCGCGCGACGCTCGAACGCCCCGACCTGATCCTGCTCGACCTCGGGCTGCAAGACATGCCCGCGAGCGACATCGTCAGGCGCCTTCGGGAGCACACATCGACGAGCCTGATTCCCCTCGTGCTGATCGGCGAGCCATCAGAGGCGCAGGCCTCAGGATTGCTGCGCGAAGGAATCGACGAGAACTTGCCCAAACCGGTCGATATCGAGGCGCTAAGGGTTCGGGTCACTCAGGCGCTCGACCGCAGTCTCAAGGGCGCACACTCGAGTTCTGGAGCTCCCGTCGCGAGCTGACTCGCTCTAATTAACTAGTTAAGTCGCCAGGGGAAATAGCCCCTATTCGCCATGTGCTGGCGCCCCTCTGCGCACGAACCTTTCAACAGGAAGCAATCGGGCTTTCCTGAGGAAATCGACCAGATCGGGGGAAACACGCAATGTCCAGCAAACCTAGGTTCTTCGCCGCTTCCATGCTCGTCGCAATAGGGGCGGCTCTACTGATGCCGGTTGCGGCTGCCGGCAACGCGCCGACGACGGGCAAGGGCGAAGCCAGCTCGAGTTTCGGCGCGTTTGAGATCGTCCTCACCAACGTCCCACAGGTGGGAGACATCTCCGGCTCTGTCGGAACCGTGCGGCTCGATGCCACGACGCTCACGACTCCCGTCGCGAACGTGATCGTCGAGGCCATCAACTCGACCGGCCACAGTGCGGGCGCTTTCTCCGCGTCGTCCAGCGACCCAGACTCTTCGCAGTCGGTAAGCGTGCCCTTCGAGGGGCCGGTCACGAGCGGGCAGGTTTCAATTGCCGAACTGCTGGCGATTGCCGACGCGGATTCCGCGACGGCGGCGTTGGGTGCTCTTCAGAGCAGTCTCAACATCGGTCCCCTCGGGATGTCGGCCACCAGTCCGCGCCAGGGAATCGAAAGCATTGCCGATCCCTTCGGCAGCAGCAGCATGACGGGCTTCTCCGTGGGTCCCTTCGCCTTGTCCGTAGGAGACCTCCTGCCCACCGAGGTACTGGAGGCGCTGCCGCTGAGCGTCATCTTCGATCTGGCGAAGCAGCTGCCGATTGACGTAGTTGAGGAACTCCGCTCGACGATGCGCGCCTTGCGTGACGTTATCGAGTCGGTCGACGCGCTCGAGGATGTCGGCGCTCAGCTGGATGCGGCGCAGGCTCAGCTCGATGCTCTTGGTGTCGGCGATCCTGCAATCGCGGACGCCATCGACGGCGTCCAGGACGCCGAAGCCGCGGTCGATGCGGCCACGGATGCGGTCGCCGCTGCCCAGGGTCAGCTCGACGCTGCGCAAGCTGCAGTAGATGCGGCGGAGGCTGAAGTCGCGGATCTGACCGGTCAGCAGACGGATTTGCAGGAGCAGCTCGCAGCTTGCCCACTGCCCGCGGTGTGCGCGGTGTTGCAGGCTCAGCTGGATTCGCTTGCCCCGCAGATTGCAGCAGCCCAAACGCAACTCAGCAACGCCCAGGCGGATGAAGTCGTCGCGCAGACGACCTTGGACGATGCAGAGGCTCAACTCGAAGCCGTGGAAGTCGCTCTCGCGCAAGCTATTGCCGAGCTGGAGGCTCTCGTGGGAGCTGCCGGAACGCAGATCGCCGAACTCGTCGATCAACTTCAAGCGGAACTCGCGAGTTTGCTCGACACTTTGGATGAGACCCTGGCTTCGATCCCGAATCTCGAGGACCTGATCTCCGACGTCGTCTTCGAGATCGCAGGATCGCCCCTGTTTGAGATCGGCAAGATCACCGTGGCATCGCTGGCCCAGTCCGACTCCGTTGACGCATCCGGTGATATTGGCTGCGAGATCTCCGGCGCGAGCGTCTTGGGCGATCCAATACCGGGCACCAGCTGCGATGTCGTGAAGCAGGCATGGGGCGATGTCCAGGAACTGATCGGTGGTGTCTTCGAGGCCCTGCCGGTGACGGGTCTGCCTCAGATCTCGGTTCAAGGGCTCGAGACCTACGAGCACGCTTCGAGCGCACCCGACGCACAAGGCTTCCGCTCTGCTGCCGCCGGATTGCGTGCGCTACGGGTTTCGATTCCTTCGGTTGCGCTGACAGACGTAGTCGACCAGCTGGTGGCCGATGCGACCGCGCAGATCGAAGCGCTGCTCGGCACCGACATCCCCGAC
Source organism: Actinomycetota bacterium (assembly GCA_036258695.1). Taxonomy (GTDB): domain Bacteria; phylum Actinomycetota; class CADDZG01; order CADDZG01; family WHSQ01; genus DATADF01. Next base: position 6,876 of record DATADF010000104.1, on the reverse strand, counting down.
ATCGGTCTCGCCGATGTCCTTGAGCAAGTCCGTGCGCAGCTCGAGGTGCTGCCGACCGGTGATGCCCTCGGCGGACTCCGCACCGTTGGCGTCAGGGCTTCGCTGGCCGAGGTTGCGAACCAGTCGCGGTTCCGGGCAAACAACGCCTCCATTGCTCCGGTTCCGAATGCACCGGGCAACCCGCCGGTTGCGAATCCACCAGCTGCTAATCCACCCACGACACCCCCGAATGCGCCTATGCCCTTCACAGGACACGAGCTCACCTACTGGGCGGTTCTGGCGAGCGTGCTCCTCACCGTCGGAGCGATGGTGTGGCACGCGGGTCGTCGCTGGGAGAGCGTGATGGAGAACTCGCTGCCGGCGCGGATGACTCGCCCCGCGGCCTCGAACACGGTCGCCGCCGCTGCCTCCGCGGCGCCCGCGCTCTCAGTTGCAGTGGCGCCTCGTACCAGGACGTCGCGCAGCACGAGTTCGACCTCGAAGTCCGCGAAGCCGAAGTCGCCGAATGCAGCGTCGAAGGCGCAGTCCCGCTCGACTGGGTCTAAGGCTGGTGGACACAAGCCACTGGCGCAGCCCGCCAAGCCGAAGTCGCAGGCATCGAAGTCGAAGGCGCAATCCGGGAAGTCGAACTCTGGCTCGTCTCGCACCGCCAAGGCGACCGGGTCCGAGTCGGCGCGGAGAAAGACGACGGTGCGCAAGTCGACCATCCGTCGCAAGACCACGGTCAGATGAACGGTTTTCGGGCGGGTGGGTGGCTGGCCAGCTTGAGTAGCACCAAGAAGACCGCCGCCCGCTAAATCAGCAACCCCCCAGAGGTCCCCGGACAGGGTCCGTCCCCCCTTGGCCCCCGGGGACCTCTCTCTTTCCCACTCCTCAGCGGGCGGGACACGGCTTAGGGTGACTCGCATGCAGCAGCCCGAAGCGCAGCCTTCCCAACCGGCCGTAACCCCTCCGGGCTCGCAAGCGGTTGAGGGTGAGCCGGTTGGTGAGGCCGTGCACCACCCGGCCAAGGTCATGCGTATCGGCACCATGGTGCGTCAGCTCCTGGAGGAGATTCGCGCCGCCCCGCTGGACCAGGAGAGCCGCGATCGTCTAAAGGAGATCTACGAGACCTCCGTGAGCGAGCTGAGCGAGGTGTTGTCGCCGGATCTCCGTGCCGAGCTGGACCGGTTGAGCTTCGACTTCGAAGCCCAGGCGTCGCCGTCTGATGCCGAGTTGCGTGTTGCGCACGCCCAGCTCGTCGGGTGGCTCGAGGGGCTCTTTCACGGGATTCAGGCGATGCTGTTCGCGCAACAAGTGGAGAGCCAGCAGCGTCTGCAGGAGCTGCGGCGGCCGGGGCTTCCATCGCCACAGGATCAAGGGCGCGATCCCGGGCAGGGCACCTACCTCTAGATCGGTAAGGTTCGGCTAGGACCTAACAATTCGCACGATCCGCGACGGCGTCATGTAGTAGAGCCATCCGCCCGGCCCCTTCGAGACGTCGGTTATCCCATCGGAGTCACTCAGAACAATTCGATCTTCGCGAACGCGCGTTCCCTCGCGGTTCATGATGAAGCGATGCAGGTTGCCGTTGGCGAAATCACCCATGTACAGAGAACCGGACATCGCCTTCAGCCGACCCCGGTACCACCACAGGTCCGTCGGAACGATGATGGAGCTCCAGCGAACGAGTGGTCCGGTCGGGTTCGTCCCGACCCCAGCGGTTCCACAGTCGTAACCCGGGCCCCAACCGTAGTTGCGGCCGGGTCTAATTCGATTTAGCTCGTCGTCGCATTGCGGGCCGTTCTCACTCGAGTAGATCCGTCCCGTGCCCGGCTTGTGCGCAAGACCAAAGGGATTGCGGTGCCCATAACTCCAGACCGGGTTGCGCCCGGTCGCCGTCGAGAACGGATTGCCATCCGGAATCGTTCCATTGTCGTTTAGGCGAAGGATCTTGCCCAGCCTGTTGTCCGTGTCCTGCGCGAGAGCGGGGTTGTGAGTCTCGCCGGTGGCGACGAAGAGCTTGCCCCTTACGAACTCGAGCTGGCCCCCGTTGTGATATCCGGATGTGGTCGTGATCCCGGTAACCACGTGGTTCGGAGAGGTGCACCTATTGCGTTGGACTACGAACCGTGTGACTCGGTTCTCGAGCGGATCGGCATTCGTGTAATAGACGTAGAGAAAGTGGTTGTCCTTGAAACGAGGATGCAGCACGATCCCGAGTGCGCCGCGCTCGCCCGACGACTCCACGTCCAGATCGACGCACGGCTGGTCGAGCACGTTCCTGCCGACGGCCACGCGCACACGGCCGCTGTTCTTCTCCGTGTAGAAGATCTTGGACGTCCCCGGAACCCACGCCATGTCCACCGGGAAGGCCGCGTTTGAGATGTAGGCCTCGGCCTCGGTTCCCGGCGGCAACGGCAGAGGGGCAAACATCGAATGCGGCTCGTATTGCGCGTCTACGCGAGGTCGGCCGGCTTGGCCGAATTCGGTGTCGGCTACCGAAAGCACGAACAAGAGAGCGAGACCGGTGGTTAGGAGGCGTTGCATGTCGCCAAGCTATCGCTTCTGCGAGCAGATTTCGGAGTCCATCCGCCCGCCAAAAAAGAGCAATATGTCTGTTGGAATGACGGGGCGCGGCGGGGCGTTCGGTGCGTAAGCACCGATATCATCGGTCCTGGAGGTGTGCCCGAGTGGCCGAAGGGAGCGCACTGCTAATGCGTTAAGGGGGGTTGACCTCCTTCCGGGGTTCAAATCCCCGCGCCTCCGCAGGTAGCCTTATCTCTCCCACGCGCCCGTAGCTCAGTGGATTAGAGCGTCCGGCTACGGACCGGAAGGTCGGGGGTTCGAATCCCTCCGGGCGTACGAGGTTCCCTTACCCTTCAGGGCGTGATGGGGAAGCTCTCGGAGATTCGCCGCCGCCAGATCGTGTCGCATGCCCAGCCGTATCTGGAAGACGACGACGATGTGCGTCACTGGGCGCGGGCGCGCAAGCCGGGGTCGCGCCAAGAGGGCTTCGCCTATCTGACCGACCGGCGGTTCGTCGTGCACTGGCGCGGCCGTGACGACGGTCACGAGTCCGTGGAGTGGTCGGAGATCCGATCGTGGAGGGTGAGGCCGGAGGAACGCGGCGGTCCCTTGCTAGAGGTGCAGGCGGTGGACCGCGAATTCTCCGTGCAAATAGCCGTACGTACCAAGCAGATGGCCGCCGCGGCTGCCGGCTTTCTGCGTGAGTTCGAGCAGCGTACGCCTGCTCCAGGTTCGGGCAGAGCGGACACCGGGGTCTTCCAGGTCGCGCTGACACCTCGTTCGGTGCGCGACCAAACCATGCGCATCCTCGTCACGGTCCTGGGCGGGCTACTCGTCTTCGTCGGGCTGATCATCACGCCGCTTCCCGGCCCGTGGTCGTTTCCGATCGTGCTTGCCGGCCTCGCGATCCTGGCGTCGGAGTACGACTGGGCCAAAGATGCCCAGGACTGGATCAAGTCGAAGCTTCAGCAGGCCAGACAGCGACTGCGCGCCCGCAGGGAGCCGGACTGAGCACTTCGTCGGACGAGGATTACATGCTGCTCGCGCTGCAGCATGCCGAGCAGGCCGCGGCTCACGGCGACGTTCCAATCGGCGCGGTCGTCGTTGTTGAGGGGCAGGTGCTGGGGGCCGCCGGCAACGAGCGGGAGCTGCGCAAAGACCCTGTCGCTCACGCGGAGATCCTGGCGCTGCAGCAAGCCGCCAACGCTCTGGGGACGTGGCGCCTCGAGGGAGCGTCCCTGTATGTGACGCTCGAGCCATGCCCCATGTGCGCGGGGGCGGCAGTGCTTGCTCGGGTCGCACGGCTCGTCTACGGACCGCAGGACCCCAAGGCCGGCGCCGCCTACTCCCTCTACAACATCCCGCAGGATCCGCGTCTGAACCACCAGCTCGAGATCATCACCGGGGTGCTCGCCGACGAGTGCGGCGCCGTGCTCCAGCGCTTCTTTGAATCGCGTAGGGCCAGGCCTTAAGCGACGGTGGGATACGGTCGACTATCACCCTAGGCATCCGACGCCCGGGGCCCGCCCGCCCCGAACGGAGCCCATTCCAACTAGATCTAAGAAACGGGGGACGGTGGCCGACCGAATCGGAGTGGTTTCACTTCTGATCGACTTTGGACGTCAGCTTGACTCGATGATCACTGCGTCGAGCATCGAAAATGCCCGCGCCGAGGTGCGGGACGCCGAGCACCGTGCGGAACTCCAAGCGGCCTTGGAGACGACGGCCGTGAGCGCGACCAAAAAGGTCGCGGTCAGGGGATAGCCGCTTCTTATACTGGATCTCGGCGGCTGCAGCCGGCGGCCGCGATTCATCCTGGTGGGGTACCGAAGCGGCCGAACGGGCTCGCCTCGAAAGCGAGTGAGGGTTCACGCCCTCCGTGGGTTCAAATCCCACCCCCACCGCCAAACGGCCCTCGTAGACTTTGTCACGGAGACGTGCGGGAGCGGCCTAACCGGCACGCCTGGAGAGCGTGTGGCCCCGCAAGGGGCCCCAGGGTTCAAATCCCTGCGTCTCCGCCAAATAGAAATGGCCGTGCAGCCCATCCTGGACTTGTCTAGAGCCGTCGCTATCCCCGGCAGCCGGCTCCGGCCGGGTGTCCCCGCGGCACACCCGGGACACCGCTTACGGCTGCTTCCTTCCGGACCTGACCGGGTTCGCGGCTCCGAGTCGCGCGGGACCCGACCATCGACGCTGCTTACCGGGGGCTGCCCGGTCCTACACAAGCCGCAGATGGGTACTCAGCCCGGCGTATCGAGGGTTTCCGGTACAGGGGACCCCGAGCCCCCCGCCTAGCACGGCCACCCCCAGCTTAAGTGCGAAATCTCCGGATCGAGTACCGGAAATCGAGGCTATTTCGGAAGATTTCGCCCGCGGAACAGTGGGACCGCAAACATAGGATGCGGCGGATGGCTTACCTCTCTCTTTATCGCAAGTACAGGCCGCAAACGTTCACTGAGTTGCTCGGGCAGGACCACGTCGCGACGACGCTGAGCAACGCGATCGTCGAGGACCGTGTTGCGCACGCGTACCTGTTTACGGGGCCGCGCGGCACCGGCAAGACGAGCACGGCGCGCATTCTGGCCAAAGCACTGAACTGTGCCGACGGGCCGACACCAGACCCGTGCGGCAAGTGCCCATCCTGCATAGCGATCACCCAGGGATCCTCGCTGGATGTGATCGAGATGGACGCGGCCTCGCATTCAAAGGTGGACGAGACGCGCGAGATCCTCTCCGGCGTTCCGTTGGCTACGGCCGGTGGACGACGAAAGGTCTACGTGATCGATGAGGTTCACATGCTCTCCACTCCGGCGTTCAACGCGCTCTTGAAGACACTCGAGGAGCCACCTCCTCACGTCGTCTTCATCCTGGCAACGACGGAGGCCCACAAGGTGCCTCCGACGATCGTCTCGCGCACCCAGCGATTCGATTTTCGCCGCGTCGGTCCCTCGGACCTGGAAGAGCTGCTTGCACGGGTCGCGAAGGCCGAATCGGTGGAGGCCGACCCGGAGGCTCTGACTGCGATTGCGCGCCGAGCCGAAGGCAGCGCGCGCGATGCCCTGTCGGCACTCGACCAGTTGCGCAGCCTCGGAGAACGGATCGGAGTTGATGACGCAGAACGCCTCTTGGGCGAGCGACATGAAGATGCTCTTGGTTCGATCTTTCAGGCCGTCGCTGACAGCGATGTGGGCTCGCTGCTCGGCGCGATTTCTACGCTGGTGTCACAAGGAGCAGATGTTCGTCGCGTCGCACTGGGGGCGCTCGAGCGTGCACGCCACCTGCTGTTGGTCAAGACCGCTCCGGGATCTGAGGAGATGTTGGATCTGACGGAGGCGGAAAGAGCCGACCTTCTCGCTCAAGCTGAGCGCTTTGGAACCGCGGGTCTGTTGCGTGTGATCGAGTTGCTCGCTGCAGCCATCACGGACATGCGCGAGGCCCCGAATCATCGGCTGCTCCTCGAAGTGGCTTTGATTCGCGCCACCACGCCCGAGGCTGACGTCTCGGCGGCAGGTTTGCTCGGTCGCGTAGAGCGGCTGGAGAGACGCTTGAATATCGCGGCCGCTCCGCCGGAGTCGAGCCCTGCGGCTGAACCTACGGCCGCACCTGCCGGTGAAATTTCTCAGCCGAAACCACCAGTAGAGCAGAGCGCGACTCCGCCGCGACCGGCGCGCGCCGGGGCCACACGGCCGAAGCGCGTCGTGACTGGTGCCACGCAAGGTGCTATGGGCCCGAAGGGCGCGAGCGACACTACGCAGACGACGCCGGTTGCGACCGAATCGGGACTCAACGCGGTGCCTCCTGAGGTGGGCCTGGCGCACATCAGAGACTCGTGGTCAACGACGCTGGCGGGAGTGAACAAGCGAAGCCGGCGCGTGGGCGCGTTTCTTAATCCCTCACGACCGATTCGTTTCGAGGGGGATTCGTTGGTCGTCGAAGTCCAGTCCGAGTTTCACCGGGAGACAATGAGTGAGGATCGTCACCGCGCGGTGTTGCTCGAGGCATTGAACGATGCGTTGGGCATCCAACCTTCCGTTGCCTTCGTCGCAAAGGATCAGTCGGCTCCTGCGGCGACTGAGACCGTCGCGGAAATCGAGGAGGCGCAAGCAGCAACCGAGGAACACGACCCAATCGAGCTCGTGAAACGTGGCCTCGCTGCAGAAGTGGTGGAGGAGATATGAGAGATCTGCAGCAGATGATGAAGCAGGCGCAAAAGATGGCTGCTGAGGTGCAGAAGGCTCAAGAGGAGTTGGCCGAGCAAGAGTTCGAGGCAACTGCCGGAGGGGGAGCGGTGAAAGTGGTCGCGACGGGCGATCAACGGATCGTGTCCATCACGATCGCGCCCGAGACATTCGACTCCACGCCGGATGC
>DATADF010000103.1:0-4918 GCA_036258695.1 Actinomycetota bacterium | reverse complement strand
GCGGCCCAAGAACAAACCTCCCCTAGCTCCGATGAGGACTCCTCGTCTGCTGCCGAGACCATGGTGCTGGCGGAGGGAAGCTTCCAGAGCCTGGAGCATGAGACGAAGGGACGCGCCGTGCTGCTGGAGGTGGAGGACGGGCAGCGCTATCTGCGCTTCGAGGATCTGGCTACGTCGAATGGCCCAGACCTACGCGTCTATCTGTCGGAGATCCCCGCGTCGGATGACTGGTACGCGTATGGCCGCCGGTTCGTCGATCTCGGTGCCCTCAAGGGCAATCTCGGAAACCAGAACTACGCGCTGCCGGACGAGATCGATCTGTCCAAGTACAAGAGCGCGGTGATCTGGTGCCGGCGCTTCACCGTCGGCTTCGGAGTAGCGCCGCTCGAACCTGCCTAGCAGGCCGCTACTTCGAGCTCGACTTCTTGCCGCCCTTGCGGCCCGCGGCCGCCTTTTGGGCGCGAGTTCCTCCAGCCTTGCTGCTAGTGGTCGAACGACCGCCGCTCTTGGATTTCTTGCCACCCTTACTCGATGAATTCGGAGCGTTCGCGATCGCGGCGGCGCGCTGCTTGCTCATTCCCTTCTTCTTGAGGCCCTCGTACTGCTTGTCGTTCTTGATGCTCGGACCGTGGTCCTTCGCCATGGCTACCTCCTTCCCATTCCTGGTTACGAGATTTGCCGGATGGGACGAATCTTCAGAATCACGCGCTCGGACTGAATCGGGTTGCCGTACGGGCCCCCGGTGTACTTCTCACTCAAGGAATCGATGTGAGCACGAGCTTCGTCGCCGGTGATCGTGTCCGCGAGGATCCCGCGGACCTCGACATAGTCGTACGGATTCTCGGCGTTCCAAATTGCAACCGCTACGCGCTGGTCGCGCTGGATACGTCGGTACTTGAAACGATGAGTCTCTGTATTGAGGATGATGTGCTCGTCATCGGAATCGACCCACATCAGGTGGTTGGCGGGCGACCCGTCCGGCGTAAGAAAGGCGAGCGCCGCGAAATTTGGCCCTTTAGTCAGGCGCCTGACGCCCTCGTCGAGCATGGAATGGCCTCCTAGCGGATGGAAAGTTCCTCTAGTCCACCTACCCGACCAATGCGCGGTTTATGCCGCTTAGGGGCGAGGACCCCAATCCAGCCCCGCCTCGCGCGCGTCGAGTTCGATATCTATCAACTTGACGATATCGGGCCATCGGATCTCATCGAGTAAATCTTGTAGGCACCGTCCCGATCGCTCAGGAACGCGATCCGCTTGCCGTCGGGAGACCAGATTCCGAAGAGATTGTCGGCGTCACTGTCGGCCGTCAAATTCTGGGGATGCGTCCCATCGCGACGCATCACCCAAATGTCGCGCTCTGTTCCCCCCGGAAACAGCGGAATGAACGGAGTCTGTACCTGGGGTGGTTCTCCCGACCCAAAGAGGATTCTCTTGCCGTCGGGAGACCAATGGGGACCAAAAGCTGGCGGTGTGGTGAGCACTCTGCGCCCGGAGCCATCGGGCCGGATCACCTCCAAAGGCGTGCCCCCAGCCCCACCCGACTCGCGGTCATGAGCGAAGACAATGAGACGACCGTCGGGAGACCAATCGGGCGAGCTTTCCACGCCGGGTGTATCCGTTAACTGCACCAAGCCGGTGCCGTCGGCATCCATGATGTGGAGGTTCACATCGCGCGGGTCCGTGTCGCTTCGGCGGGCGAACACGATCTTGTCGCCCTTTGGAGACCAAGCGGGAACATAATCAGCGATTGGGTCGTCGGTGAGGTTCGTTAAACCCGTCCCGTCGCCCTCCATCACGTAGATGTCGGAGCTAACGAGTGCGGTCGCAAATCCCACGTAAGGGTGCAACCTCGTAAACGCAATCCGTCGACCATCCGGCGACCAGCTCGGCTGCACGTCGATGTCGGAACCCTGAGTGAGCTGTTGGACCGCAGCGCCATTGGGCGCGACCGTGAAGATGTCGGTCTCGCAAAGAGGACCATTCGTAGGGCAAGGTCCCTGCAACGATGCGAAGGCGATGTTGCCGTTGCGACCGGGGAAAGTGGCCTGAGCCTGGGGAGCGACGGACTGCGGCAACAGACCGACTCCGAACGCAGCGGTCAAGCCCATAGCGACAAGAACACCTTTTCTGCCCGCGCGACTAATCCTCATGGGCGCGGCCCCCAATCCAGCGCTGCCTCGTTCGCATTGAGTTCTAGATCGATCAGTTTTCTGACCTCTGAACCGTCGACCCGCATCGTGTACAGCTTGTAGGCACCGTCCCGGTCGCTTAGAAAAGCGATGCGCTTTCCATCTGGAGACCACACTCCAAAGAGGTCGTCGGCCTCGCTGCCCGCGGTCAGGTTCCGCGCGCCGCTGCCATCCGGCCTGATCTCCCAGATGTCCCGAGGGTCGCCGCCCGATACGGAGGTGTAAAGGATCTTTTTCCCATCGGGCGACCAGTGCGGCACACAAGCATTGCCACCCGGAACTTCGAGCGTTCTGTGGCCGGAACCATCGGACCGAATCAGCTCTAGAGGACCGCCCCCGAAAGGAGTCGCCGTCTCGCGGCAGTGACCGAAGACGATCCAGCGGCCGTCGGGCGACCACTCCGCGCCACCCTCGCTGCCGGGCATGTCCGTGAGCTGCACAAGATCGCTGCCGTCGGCATTCATCACGTAAATATCGATCGCTCCCGCCGGCTCCGGAATAGGGATCAGCCCGCTTGGACTGCGCCGAGCGAACACGATCTTGTCGCCGTCGGGTGACCACGCGGGCGTGTAGTCGGAGACGGTTAGATCGGGCGTGAGGTTCGTGAGTCCCGTTCCGTCGCTTTGCATGACGAAGATGTCCGAATTCGCATTAGGCCGGTCCTGCCTGACGAACGCAATCCGCCGACCGTCCGGCGACCATGCCGGCTGAATGTCCATGTGTTCGGGATTCGGAGTGAGCTGGCGAATCCCACTTCCGTTGGCAGCGACGCTGAAGATGTCGAAGTCGCAGCCGAGAAAATCCCCGCCCGCCCCAGTAGTTGTCGTGATAAACGAACGCGCCCCAGCTGCGTCGGGACAAGGTTCCTGAAGAATGGAAAAGGTGATGTCCCCATTGCGACCCGGAAAGGTCGCGTTCGCCCGTGGGGCAACGGAGCGGGGCAGCAATCCGATCCCACAGGCCAGGACGAGCAGCGCGACGAACCAGGCAGCCCCCCTCGAGGGTGAAACAGCCAGCACTCTCGCCACGCCTCCCAGCCTCAGCCCTAGGTTCCGACGGCCATCTGCCCTCCACTAAGCGGCGTGAAGAACAGCTTCCCGATCGTGCAGTCTCGATCGAGCCCAGAAGGGAGATATGCCGAGCCGGCTCGATCTCCTGTGGAATCCGCGACCGGCGGGCGGCTAGACCCCTCGGACTCGCACGGACCTCAGCCCATAGCCCGCTAAGAAAGCGGAGCAACCTCGATGGGTCCGGGGGGTGAGTCCACGAAGGCCAGGCTCGTGGGCGACCTCTCTGGTTTCCAGTAGCTAAAGAGCCCGAACGATTGGGTCGAATGGTCAGACAGAGCCCTCGCCGGTCATACGATGGCGCTCCTGCCGTTTCCAGACTACGAGGGGGATGGAAATGACCAAACGACTTCGCCTACGCCACGGATCTGGGCGAGCTACCAGCTTCGTAGTGGCCTTCACGGTCCTCATCGGAACGGTGGCGATCGGCTCTAGTGCTTCGGCCGCGTCGTCCGAGATAAGGCGAGTCCAGCAGGCGATTTCTGGGCGCTACATCGTGGCCTTGAACTCATCCACGGACGACGTTCTGTCCACGGCCTTGAGCCTCGTCGCGGAGCACGACGGACGGCTGGGATACGTGTACCTACACGCCTTGCGTGGTTTCTCGGTCGAAATGAGCCGGCTGCAGGCAGTCGCCCTCAGCCTCAACCCTCGCGTCGCATGGGTTGAAGAGGACGTCGTTGTTCGTGCGGTCGGCACCCAGAGCAGCCCACCGTGGGGCCTCGATCGCATCGACCAGCGAAACCTGCCTTTGAATGGGTCATATGCCTACGGCCCCACCGGGAGCGGAGTCACGGCCTATGTGATCGACACCGGGATCCGGGTCGGTCACTCCGACTTCGGAGGCCGTGCTCGCCACGGGTACGACTTCGTCGACGGTGACCCCGATGCAGGCGATTGCAACGGCCATGGCACGCATGTGGCGGGCACCGTTGGAGGTTCAACCTACGGCGTCGCGAAAGGCGTCTCGCTCGTGGGGGTCCGGGTGCTCGATTGCAATGGCGACGGGAATGGATCGGACATCATCGCCGGCATCGACTGGGTGACTTCCAACCATCAAGCCAGTCAGCCGGCCGTCGCAAACATGAGCCTCGGCACGTTGATCGGCGCGAGCTCCTCGATCGATGCCGCGGTTCGCAATTCGATCGCCGACGGCATCACGTATGCGGTCGCAGCCGGCAACGGCAACGTGCTCGGCTTCGCCGAAGATGCCTGCAACACATCGCCGTCGCGGGTCACGGAGGCCCTGACCGTTGCAGCCACGGACTCAAGCGACCGGAAGGCGTCGTGGTCGAACTACGGTAGTTGCGTCGACCTGTTCGCGCCCGGCGTGAGCATCCTGTCGGCCGGCATCGCCAACGATTCGGCGAGTGCAACGAACAGCGGCACGTCGATGGCGAGCCCGCACGTAGCCGGCGTCGCCGCGCAATATCTCGAGCTCAACCCCGGAGCGTCCCCGGCGACGGTGGCAAATGCGATAAACAACAACGCGACCACCGGAAAGGTAACCAGCGCCGGTTCGGGCTCCCCGAACCGCCTGCTCTACAACGCGTTCCTAGGAGCCCCCACCTCGAGCCCGAGCCCGACACCGACGGCGACCACAAGCCCCACCCCGACGGCATCGCCCAGCCCCACGCCGACTGCTACTGCCACGCCGACACC
>DATADF010000102.1:0-3287 GCA_036258695.1 Actinomycetota bacterium | reverse complement strand
GCTTGCTCGAGGCGCACGGGATCCGAGAGAGGGGACCCAGCGCGGGCGTCAATCACGTGGATGTCGCGCCCAAACGTCCGGAGAATGGTCGCCTTGGGCGATGTCGCGGTTACGTAGATGCCTCGCTGGTTGGTGCGCGCCGCGAGCATCAAGCTCTCGACTCGACCGCACAGCTGGCTATCGGCGCTTACCCAGACAACGTTGTCGCCGGTGAACAGGCCGCCGAGGACTTTGTCAAGGTCGTCGATTCCGGTCGGGATCCGGTCCGACGAGTGAGTCGTCATAAGCATTGCTTACCACAGCTGGTCACCGCCCGAGCCGGCGGTATCACATTGTCGGGAAAGGCGGCAGGAAGGGAGGAAAAGACGGTGACGGTGGTGTCGCTCTTGCTAGGGCCGGTCATGTGGCCGCTCGCCCTGGTGGAGGCGTGGGGTGGCCCTGCCGTCTCACGGTGGTGCAGTGGGGGAGGCCCCCCTGCCGAACTGGCAGCGGTCATCAACTAGTGAAGGAGGGGCGAATATGCAGGGTACTCGTATGACTAGAGCGATGATGCGATCGCTCGAGGAGCGCTTGAAGATTCTAGACAGGCGGATTGGGAGATTCGCCGCTCAGCGACCAGAAGAGGACGAGAACGGCGATGCGATGGCGTTGTTGGCATACCTATCTAGCGAACGAGCGGAAATCCTAGAAGCACTCCGTGGGGCGGTACTGATAGATGACGCTCCATTCGACAATAACGCCGTAGAAATAGGTGACCGCGTGACTGTTCGGGAGGCGGGCGGCGACTCGAGGGAGTACCTACTGGTTGAAGGTTCCTCATCGCGCGTCAGCAGTGACTGGGTCTCTGCGTCGGCGCCTCTCGGAGCGGCTCTTCTCGGCAAGGCGGTCGGAGACGAGATCGTGGTTAGTACGCCCGGAGGAACGAGCAGTTACGTGATCCTGGCGTTTGAGCGAGCGTCGGATTCCGCCAACCATGAGCCACGCCCTTGGGGCACGAAAACGGATGCGCCGGTTGCCTGACTACTTCAGGAGATCAAGCGAGAAGAGTTCCGTCATGCCCGCGCCCACAGGAAGTCAAATGCTTTCACAGGTCGCTGGTCAGCCATCTAGCCATCCCTCCGGAGACAGCCATCCGGCGGGTTCGCTTGCCGAGGCTCGAATCCGCGGAAGCGCTGCGACTCGGAGCCACCGAGATCAACATCCTCGGGCGAGCACGGCCCGCCAGGATCCAGATAGTCGCGTCGTCGTTCCGTTCCGAGAACCGCGGGCGTGGACCCGGAGGCGGAAGCAAGAGCGACCCGTGTTCCAACGAATCCTGTTGGCCATCGACGCGTCAGAGCAGTCGAGGAGGGCGCTTGATCTCACCATGGCTGTAGCCCGCGGATTCGACGCCGAAGTCGATGTCTTTCACGTTCACGAAGTTGGGATGGTCGCATCCGTCGGAACCCGTTCCGACGCCGATGCCCTCGTGGCTGCCGCCGCTGAGGAGTTGGCTCAGGCTGGTGTGAGAGCGAGGGGGGAAGCCATCACGGCCCTCTCGGGACAGGCCGCACAGACGTTAGTGAAAGGCAGCGAGATTGCTCGGGTCAGACCTCATAGTCATGGGGACGCGCGGGTTATCCGACCTAGCGGGGCTCTTGATCGGAAGTGTGGCTCATAAAGTCATACACCGCGCCGAATGCCCTGTAATGCTCGTGCGCTAGATCAAAGAACGGCATCTGCGACGCGAAGCAGCATAGAGTATGAGCTCGCGTCGTGCGGCTTGTACTCCACGGTGCGGCTCCACGAGTGCGTTGCCGGACTATGCCTACCGCGTATCAGGAGCCACTGCAGCGACGATTGATCACACTCACTGACTGTGCGTCGATCTGTAGCGTCGTACAACTCGTGTTGTTCGAATCAGAACTTTCCAAGAAATGGTTCGCCACGTCGACTTTGTAGAAAAGGCGGTAACGACCCGGCGTAAGCCCCGTGATATCGATGTACTGATCGGGCAAGCGCCAAGCATACCTATCGCCCCATCCGACCGAGAGTCCCGTGACGACCTGGAGCTGTGAGGCATTGCCGCAACCTCGGTAGAACGGTGTCTGAGGAGCCCCGGGCAAGGACAGGTCATAGGCCTTGTTGTCGTAGAAACAGAACCCGTGCTTCTCGCCGGTGCCCACCTTCACGCCGTTGTCGGTTCGGACGAGCTCGTAGGTCTCCAAATCCCTGACGTGCCAATGATTGTGCCCATCCCCGCCGAAATACATGACGGCTCCGGTAGTCTGACGACGGGACACCGTGCCTTGATCGTTGAAGACTTCCTGCGTCACCGTGTTCATCTCGGGCTCGGACGTCGAAGCTCGAGAACCGACGACCTGGAACCGCCCCGCCCCTGCGTTTGCCACGATCGTGGTGAAGCGGAGTTGACGTTGGCCTGTCGATGTGGTCGTCGTCGTAAATGAAGTTGGCTTCAGTGGGATCAGATCCGGCAGCTGCTCTGTGGCGGCGCCGACTGGGCCAGGCACAGATAGAAGCACAGTCAGCACGGCAATCAGACATTGCGAAATACGCCTCATCGATCGCATCAAACCCACCGCCCCGCTCAACCTATGTATCGACGCGGAGCATAACCGAGACTTCAGCCGGCTGCACGTAGACGGAACGCGGCCCCGCTCAAGATGCTTCTCGGTTTTTCGCGGATCGGTCGCTTCGCCATCATCCCGTAGATGCCGACTCTTCCAGCTTTAGCGCCGCTCGGAACGGCAGCGGCAAACTGATACGCGAGTGGGGGTGCCCGGCCGTCCTCGCCTCGGCAGTTCCCTAGATCCCTTCTACACCCAGACTTTGGGCAAGGCAAGCCGGGGACGGCGGTATCCACGAAAGCTCCGCGGCTGCCCCCGCTTGAGGTTGCATCGAGGGGAACACGGAAATACGCTCCACTTGGGGTGCGGGTCGGGAGCTGCGGAGAGAGGGTCTATGAAGGACGCGGACGGATCAAGCAGGTCAAGGACGTTTCCAACCACCGTGCTCGGTGTCGTCGCCGTGCTGACCTTAACCTTCATCCTAGCAATCACATCGACGGGAGCCGCTGCGGTAGGCGTCGTGGTCCCCTTCGCGGAGACACCGGGCGTCGGTGGTCCCGGCGACAAGGCCGATGACCATGCGATCGCGCCAGACGTCGTCATCGGAACCAAGAAAGGCACCGGCGGAGGCCTCTTTGTCTACAATGGGGCCGCTGAGCAGCTCGCCAACTACACGCTCGGTGACCTCAACAACGTCGACGTACGCACCGGGTTCCCCCT